>JASFZK010000032.1:0-32156 GCA_045267845.1 Bacteroidota bacterium
TACCTTGAAAGTTAATACATACTAAGTCGCTATCAGAACTTGTATTTAGTTTATCGAAAGCTTTTAATTTATAATAACTGTTGTTTTATTACCCTTGAAAGTCATAAAACTTCATCCGATTTCCACATTTTTGGTTCAAAGAGTTGTAATTAACAAGCAAAAAGAATAATTTTGATCGCTAAAATCAATTCTAAATATTTTTATCGCTACTCTTAAAAGTGTAATGTTTAGATAAAGTACACATTATGTGTTAGTATGATTTCAAAATTCTAAATAATAATGACATGGCATATAACTTTAAATTTATAAAAATTGCACTTGCACTTATTGTTGCCGGAGTTTGGATAATTGTACTTCAAAATGCAGGAATTATTCCCCAAGCAAGGCCTCAGGTTGTTGCTGCTGATTCAGCAATAAGGGTGATGGGTGAGATCGATGTAAATAATACAGTTTTCATTAAAGGGTCGGTTGATGCTAATATAGAAAGCATTAATGGCTACAGTAAATTTTACAAAGACCCTCGAACTGGAGAGTATTATGTAATTCCTGTTACAGACCCTTACGAATAGATGAAACGCAGGAATGGAATAAAAAAGCAAATGTATCTGCTATTCTTTAGTTTAGTAATTACAGTCAGTCTTTTTAGCCAAGTCCCCAATCATAATTTCGAAAAAAAACTATCACTTGCGGAGGATAGCCTTCAAAAAGTATACATATACTATGAAAAGGCTCAAGAGCTCATGGAAGATTCTCTTGACAAAGCAATCATCCTAAATAAAAAAGCTCTACGTTTAGCCAATATAATCAAATCATTTGAAGCTTGTGGTGCTACAAATGAACTTATGGGTGAGCTCTTCACCATGAACAATAATACCCAACCAGCCATAAACTACTATTTGATAAGTGCATCGATATACGAAGAACTTAATAACACTAAAAAACTATCAGGGATATATGGCAATCTGGGTATGTTGTACTATAACAACAATTATGATACTGAGCGCACCTTATTCTATTACCGTAAATCGTTGGAATATGCTGTTCAACTAAACGACAAGAAGCTAATTGCTGATGCATACAATCGAATAGGAGGTATTTTATTTAACCAGAATAACTTAGTTGATGCCCTTTACTATTTCGAAAAATCGGAGAAAATATTCATTGAACTAAATAATAACAGAGGTGTAGCCATTGCACTTAATAATATTGGTGAAGTATACCGACTTAAGGGTAAACTTACAAAAGCTAGTATGTATTACAAGCAAAGCATGGAATTAAATAGCAAGACCAAACACCTCAGACTCAAAGCCATAAATTACGAAAACATGGGACAGATAAGTAGTTTAAAGGGCAATACCAAAGAGGCTTTTGAATATTACAATAAAAGTTTGGAACTATACCAAGGGCTAAATAATACCGATGACCTAACCGAGTTGCTAATTCTTATGGGAGATGAGTATATAAAATTAAATGATTATAATAAAGCTTACACTTCATTGGATTATGCATTTAATTACGCAACCCAAAACAATCAATGGGAACAAATTAAAAGATCATCATACGGATTAAGCAAAGTATTCGAAAATAAAAAGGAATACAAAGAGTCATTAAAATATATGAGCATCTATGCTCAATATAACGACTCAATTATTATAAAAAGGATGAACGATCAAATATTTGATCTACAATCACATTTCTTAAGAGATATCAAAGAAAAAGAAATTCAAATTAAAGATTCTGAGATAGAATTATTAGAAAATGAGCAGCAGATAAATAATCTAAAACAAAATATTCTGATTTTAGGCGTAATAGTTATTATTATTCTAACAATTTTTGTAGTTGTTCGTTTGAGGTTCAAAGTTAAAAAGGAAAAGCTCGTAAATCTACAAGACAAACAATTACACAAGGTACAGCAAAACTTATTAAAAGTAGAAATTAGTAGTAAGGACAATGACCTAATTAATTTCGCTCTGCATTTAGTTCAAAAAAATAAGGTTCTAAAACAATTAAAAACCGATTTGAACAATCTATCTGCACGCGATGATGATGAGCTAAACCGAAAACTAAAAGAACTTTCAATTCACGTACATCAGAGTCTTCAAATAAACAAAGAAATTGAAGAATTCCAACATAAAGTTGACATAGCATACGACGACTTTTTTACAAAACTCAAAGCTAAAATACCATCACTCACAAATAATGAAAAAAGACTTTGTGCATTATTACGCCTTAATTTAAGCACAAAAGAGATTTCCTCTCTAAATAATATATCAATAAAGGCTGTTGAAATGGGTAGGTACCGACTTCGTAAAAAATTTGATATTAACAACAAGCAATCACTATCCGAGTATTTCCAAAATATCTAATATTCCCCATGTAGAATATCCCAATAATTTTTTAGTCTGATTACATGATACTTACATATATCTATGTAGAACTAATTTTATTTATAATCATTCTATATTGTAAGTTTGTAGAAGTGGTGTAGTACACAAAACGACTCAAGCTATCGTACTCTAATATATATTTGCCCTTGTTTTTTACTATATAATAATCCATGGCAGATATCATTAAAAATGTAGAGTTTGATAAATTACTTTCAAATTGTCTTCAAAATGATCGTAGTGCTCAATTTAAGCTTTACGAAAAATACTCGGGTAGAATTTTTGGAGTATGCCTTAGATACGCCAAAAACAGAACCGATGCCGAAGACATTCTTCAAGAAGGATTTATTAAAGTATTTAAGTATTTAAAAGATTACAGTGGCAAAGGGTCATTTGAAGGTTGGATTAGGCGAATTATGGTTACTACTGCTTTGAATTATTATAAGAGAAAAAACTTATTTAATAAAGATGTAGACCCCGAGAGCTCATACATAACTCTCCCTGCTACAAATGAGGCGCTCTCAGCAATGACTCATGATGAATTATTAGTAATGATTCGCAACTTACCCACTGGATATCAAACTGTATTCAACCTCAATACAATTGAGGGATATTCTCACAAGGAAATTAGCAAAATCATGAATATCTCAGTCAACACATCAAAATCACAACTATCGAGGGCTAAGAACTCTTTACGCAACCAGCTAGAGTCGTTATTTCACATGGAAGAAATAATGATATCAAGTGCCGCCGTTGCATGTTAGCAATCGAATATCCATTCTATTTTCGTAATATTGGCATTTTTTATGCATAATCTCTAAAGCAGCACATAAAATGACAGATAATCAAATGGGAAAAAGAAAACTCAAAAAAGGAGAATACATATTATCAATATCAATAATTGGGCTTCTCTTTTTCATCTTTGGATTTGTAACCTGGCTTAATGGCATACTAATTCCATATCTTAAAATTGCCTGCGAACTCACAAATTTCCAAGCCTTGTTTGTTGCATTTGCGTTTTATATTTCTTACACAGTAATGGCACTGCCCTCTTCTTGGATACTTAAAAAAACTGGATTTAAAAACGGTATGACGGTTGGTTTATTTGTTATGGCCATCGGAACAGCAATTTTTATTCCAGCGGCACAAACACGTATATATGAGTTATTTCTTGTGGGTCTTTTCGTTATGGGTACTGGGCTTGCTCTTCTTCAAACAGCCTCAAACCCATACATTACTATCATCGGGCCAAAGGAATCAGCCGCCAAACGTATAAGTATAATGGGCATAAGCAATAAAGTGGCAGGTGCTCTGGCACCCCTAATTCTTGCCTATTTTATTCTACACGATGGCGATGCATTCGTCGAAAATTTAAAAACACTAGGTGAATCTGCAAAAGTATTAGCATTAAACGAACTGGCTTCACGCGTTATTGTTCCATATCTTTTTATGACCGTAGTACTCTTTTTACTAGGCATAATGATACGATACGCCCCTTTACCCGAAATTGAACAAGAACAAAATGAACAACTAACTCCCGAGGCAAATACAAAATCTAATATTTTTCAATTTCCAAGTTTAATCCTCGGAGTGGCGGCATTATTTTT
This sequence comes from Bacteroidota bacterium, assembly GCA_045267845.1. Classification (GTDB taxonomy): domain Bacteria; phylum Bacteroidota; class Bacteroidia; order Bacteroidales; family F082. The sequence goes on from JASFZK010000032.1 coordinate 3,992, forward strand.
ATACGTTGGTGCCGAGGTTATTGCGGGCGATACAATTATCCGATACGGCATAACACTCGGAATACCAATCAACACAGCAAAAATATTCACCTCATTAACACTCGCATCAATGATCGTGGGTTATATCTTAGGCATAATCCTAATTCCTCGCTACTTAACACAACAAAAAGCACTCACAATATCAGCAATATTAGGTGTAATATTCTCAATAGCAGCAATCTACACACCGCCAATGATTTCTGTAACTTTCGTTGCACTGTTAGGATTAGCAAATGCGCTTGTATGGCCGGCAATTTGGCCACTCGCATTACATGGTTTAAATAGGTTCATCAAAACAGGTTCTGCAATGTTGATTATGGCCATCTCCGGGGGCGCAATACTCCCATTAGTTTGGGGTAAACTTGCCGACGATTTCACACCACAAGCCGCATACTGGGTAATGATTCCACTATACATATTCATATATTTTTACGCAACAAAGTGGCATAAACTCACTTCATGGAAATAGATATTTCTAATTTCTATTCTTTTAATTATTGGGGCGGCTTAGGCGCTTTCCATTTATAGTTGTTTCATACCGATTTATTTTTTTCTAAGTTGTACATGGGCTTCCTCGCGTCAGCCGCTGCCAACTAACAAAAACAAAAACGGATATTTCAACAAGCTAACATTTCAATCACCGCCGCACAACTCACGTTTAATAAGGCATAATATTTTACAATTAAAGCCCACAACCCTCTCATAACATCTAAATGGCTCACTTTTGAAAATATGCAGTATCAAGTAATTACCGGTGCAAATCTTATACCTTTTAATTGATAAAATATTGGAACATCTTGCTGTATTAAAGCTAATATTTATTTCACCTATATGTGTTTAAAATAAAGGCTATTATTGTATATTGCAGATTATTAAATCATATATAATATACTTACATGTTTAGCAGGCATTAAGTACCAAAACAAGTTATTATTGTACATGAAACTCGAATAACAAGTTGACAATAACAAGCTCTACATTTTTATGTATCAAGTAAATTGAGCTTTAAGTATTAATTATTTCTGAATATGATAAACCAAATTATAAACTTTAGCATAAAAAATAAACTTATTGTTATATTATTTACTGTAACAATTGCCGCTTACGGTATTTATGCAATAACTCAAATTCCAGTTGGTGCTGTACCCGATATCACAAATAATCAAGTACAGGTAATTACCACCTCCGGAAATTTATCCACACAAGATGTAGAGCAATTTATAACCTACCCCATTGAGCTCGAAATGTCCAACCTTCCAGGTGTTAGCGAAATACGGTCAATATCAAAATTTGGATTATCAGTAGTTACTATCGTTTTTGATGATAACATGGGAACCTACTTACCACGCCAACTCATTGCTGAAAAAATAAAAACTGCCTCAGCAAATATTCCCGAAGGTTTTGGCACTCCCGAAATGGGCCCAATATCAACAGGTTTAGGCGAAATATATCAATATATACTTGATACAGAAGAAGGATACGAAGACCATTACTCTCCAATGGAGCTACGAACAATTCAGGATTGGGTTGTAAAAAGGCAGCTCTCAGGTATACCAGGCGTTGTTGAGGTAAATACCTGGGGAGGATATTTAAAACAATATGAAATATCAATAAATCCTGAGCGTCTTAAAAGTCATGATATTACACTTATTGAAGTTTACGATGCTCTTGTTCAAAATAATAGTTTAGCAGGTGGAGCCTACATCGAGAAACAAAACTTAAGCTATTTCATCCGAGGTGATGGAATGATAAAATCAAAAGATGAAATTGGTGCAATATCAGTAAAAAATATTGATGGCAAGCCCATTCTAATACGTGATATTGCAGAAATAAAATTTGGTCATGCCAACAGATTTGGTGCCATAACAGCAAACGGAGAAGGAGAAAAAGTGCTTGGTCAGATAATGATGCTCAAAGATGCCAACTCAAAAGATGTAATAAACGCAGTAAAAAAACGAGTAGACGAAGTACAAAAGAATCTACCCGAAGGAGTATTCATTAATCCAATCCTCGAAAGGAGCGAACTAATTTCGAAAACGTCATTTACCATAGTTGAAAACCTTACTCTTGGCTGCTTAATAGTTATTTTTATTGTAATCCTGTTGCTAGGTAATATTCGTTCAGCTTTAGTAATTGCATCAATAATTCCACTTGCTTTACTTTTCACAATTTCGTTGATGTATATTTTTGGTATCGATGCCAACTTAATGAGTTTAGGAGCTCTTGACTTTGGAATTATAATAGATGGAGCAGTTATTATTGTTGAGTTTATTGCCTTGCGCATTAGCGGTGTCAAGGTTGAATATGAAAAAGCCGGTAAACGAGACAGGCAGTTACTGCTCGATAAGATAACCTATAATGGATCATCCAAGATGATTAATTCGGCAATCTTCGGACAGATTATCATACTAATCGTACTAATTCCAATATTTGTATTAAGTGGAGTTGAGGGAAAAATGTTTCGTCCAATGGCACTTTCATTTAGCTTCGCAATATTAGGAGCTATGATACTTGGTCTTACATGGGTGCCTGTTGCATCTGCGCTATTCCTAAGACCATTGGATCCTGACAGAAAGAATATTTCAAAGTGGATTATGAATCTGGCATACAAATCATACAACCCTGTAATAAAATTAGCATATAATTATAAAAATGTTGTGTTTGGAATGGCATTTGCATCCTTAATATTTACCGCATATCTATTTACTGAAATTGGAGGTGAGTTTGTACCCACACTAGATGAAGGTGACTTTGTTATACAACCTGTTTTTAAAACAGGGACTTCATTAAGCAAAACCATTGAATTAACAACAAAAATTGAATCCATTCTAATACAAAACTTCCCAGAAGTTGATCAGATTGTCTCGCGTATTGGTGCTGCTGAAGTTCCCACTGACCCAATGTCCATGGAAGAGGTGGACGTAATTATAAAACTAGTACCAAAAAGTGAATGGATTACGGCATCTACCAAGGAGGAGCTAGCCGATAAGTTTAAGGAAGCTTTGATGGTGATACCAGGTATTGAGTATGAGTTTACCCAACCCATCGAGATGCGCTTTAATGAGTTAATTACGGGTGTAAGAGCCGATATTGCTGTGAAAATCTTTGGTGAAGATCTTTATTATCTAAATCAAAAAGCAATTGAGATTAAGAAATTGATAGAAAATGTACCAGGCGCTGCTGATGTAATAATGGAGAAAACAGCAGGACTTCCACAGATGATAGTAGTTTATAATCGCGAAAAACTTGCGTATTATAATCTAACAACCAATGAGTTAAATAACCAGTTATCAATGGCTTTTGGAGGATCTGTGGTGGGCAAAGTTTTTGAAGGGGAAAAGCGCTTCGATATTGTTGTGCGCTTAAATGAAGAATATCGTAAAGATATAGATAACATTAAACAATTAAGTGTGGCGCTTCCAAATGGAAATCAAGTCCCATTTTATGAGTTGGCAAGTATTGAGTATGCCGAAGGTCCTGCTAAAATATCCCGAGACAATACCCACCGTCGTGTGGTGGTTAGCGTTAATGTAAGAAATCGGGATTTAGAATCAGTAGTAAAGGATATTCAGGAAATAATAAATAATAATGTACAACTCGAACCAGGTAACTATATAGCATACGGAGGTCAGTTTGAAAACCTAAAAAATGCCACCCAGCGACTTCAATTGGCAGTTCCAATTGCTCTACTATTGATCTTTATATTTTTGCATTTCGCATTTAAGTCATTTAAAGATGCTGCTTTAATATTTACCGCGGTGCCATTATCTGCTGTGGGTGGGGTATTTTTCCTATGGTTAAGGGATATGCCCTTCAGTGTTTCGGCAGGTATTGGATTTATAGCCCTATTTGGAGTAGCGGTTTTAAACGGAATAGTACTGATAGAGCACCTTAAGGAGTTAAAAAAGGAAGGCATGACAGATATGCGCGAGTTAATATTAAGAGCTACCCGTGAACGGCTGCGCCCAGTATTGCTCACAGCTTCTGCAGCTGCATTGGGGTTTTTACCAATGGCTATTTCAACATCAGCTGGAGCTGAAGTACAACGACCATTAGCAACAGTTGTAATTGGAGGACTTGTAACAGCCACTTTACTCACAATGATTGCATTGCCACTTTTATATGCAGTTTTAGATAATGTAACAGGTATTCAGCTTTGGCCGCTAAAGCTTAAACGCAAGGCAATAATAGTATTACTTCCATTACTATTATTTACAGGCATTAACACCCAAGCTCAAAACAACAATCTCACACTTGAACAAGCCATCGATTTAGCAATTGAAAATAATCGCGAATTAAAGTCATATTATTTGTTAACAGAGCAAAGTGAAGCATTAATACCAACTGCATTTTCAATAGATCAAACAAATCTATTTTATGAATATGATCAAAATAATATTTCTGAAAACGGATATCCTCTGAACGTATTTGGTATTGAGCAAAGTTTTAGTTTTCCAACCGTTTACACTTCTCAGCGTAAGGTTAATACACTATACTCTTCAATTTCCAAAACAGAATATCAAATTCAGAAAACAAAATTATCACAAAAGGTAGCGCAATCGTATCACAATATTCAATACATACTCAACAAGCAATACTATTATAAACTGGTTGATAGCATTTACACAGATATGGCTAAAGCAACCCAATTAGACTATTCATTGGGAGGAATAACGCTGCTGGAACAGCTAAATGCAGAAGCTAGAAGACAGCAAATTGCCATAAAATCAAAGCAATTGGACTATGAAATGGAAATCAACTTAACCGAGCTTAAGTCATTCATTCAAATTGACACCCCTTTTATAATTAAGTATGAACCACTTAAAAAGTTTACCATAAACATTGATACCACAACTATACCCGAAGTAATACTTGGAGAGCAAATTGTACATTTTGAAAATGCAAGGCTGGTAGCCGAGAAAAACAAATACTTACCTGATATTAATTTGGGATATTTTAATGGAAAAAATTCATATCCAGATGCACGTAACTATAATGGTTATATGGTGGGTATTGGAATACCTATATTTTTTGGTGAAAAAAAGGCCAATGTTGCTGCAAGTAAAATCTCCATCCAAATTGCCATGGAAAAACAACACAACATTAATATAATGCACCAAAAAAAGATGAGCGAATTATACCATCTGATAAGTAAATACAACGAATCGTTAGTATATTATGAAAACCATGGCGAAAAACTCTATACACAAATAATACAAAGTGCGCAAAAAAGCTACGATGCTGGTGAGATTGATATATATAAGTATTTGCAAAGCATGGAAACAGCAATGAATATTAAACTAGATTACTTATTTAATCTTTGGCAGAGCAACAAAATAACCATAGAAATAAACTACTTTACCCTTTAATTCTACTGAAATGAGATTTTTTAATATATCCGCAACAGCTATCATTATTATATTCTTAATTGGAGGATGCACGAGTCCTATAAATCAAGAAGAACAATCAAAAACCGATAACGTTATTGAAATTAGTAACGAGCAATTTAAAGCTGAGGATATGAAGTTGGGAATACCTGCATTACATGAATTTTCGCAGGTTATTAAAACCAATGGTACAATTACAGCCCCTCCACAATCTAAAGCATTTGTTTATAGTTATATTTCAGGAATTATCAAGTCGGTACCAGTTATGCTTGGCTCGCATATAAGTAAGAATGAAGTACTATGTACAATTCAGAGTAAAGAGTTTATTCAATTGCAACAAGAGTACCTTGAATCAATCGCAAAACTAAAAGCCGTTAATTCAAACTACCAAAGGACAAAATCATTGTACGAAGAAAATATCTCGTCACAAAAAAACTTTTTTGAAATTGAAAGTGAGTACAAGATGCTGGTAGCAAAAATCAAGGCACTTAAAGCTGAGCTTAAAATACTCAATGTTAATATTAAAAGTCTTGAAGATGGAAAACTGTCAACGTATTTACCAATATTATCGCCCATTGATGGTTACATAACTTCTCAAAACTGTAATATTGGGCAATATGTGGATTCTCAAAAAATATTAATGAAAATTACTGATAACAGCACTTTACAGATATATTTTTATGTTTATCAGGATGCTGTAAGTAGACTAAAAACAGGACAATCCATATTATTATTCAGCACCGAGAATCCAAATATTAAATATAATGCAAAAATAATTTCCATTGGAAAATCAATTAATCCAGAGACTAAAAGCATATTATGTATTGCTGATATTGAGAATACTGATAGTCAAGTATTTTTAGCAGGCATGTATTTTCAGGTTGATATTGTAATTGATAATATGGAGGCTTATGCACTGCCCAGTGAGTCGATTATTAAATCAGATAATAAAAGCTATGTGCTTATGATGGAAGAAAAAGATGACAGCAACATATTTTTCAAGAAAAAGATTGTAGTTACCGGAATTGAATCCAATGGTATTACGCAAATTATTGAAGGGGTAAAATTAAGTGATAAAGTTCTTATAAAGGGCACTTATTATTATCAAAACGAATAACCTTAGTAACAATATTTTAAGATATTGAAAGTGTCGATTATACAATGTTATGCGCAATTTTAAGAATAGAATTACATTCTCAACAATAGAAAAAATAAACTAGAACTTAAATAAAGACAATGAATATAAATTTAGCAGTACTTATTGATGGCGATAATATACCATCAGCTTTTGTGAAAGAAATGATGGAAGAAATAGCTAAATATGGTAATCCAACTATTAAAAGAATCTATGGTGATTGGACTAAACCCAATTTATCTAAATGGAAAAATATTCTTTTGGAAAATGCTATTACCCCTATTCAACAATATGGATATACAACAGGAAAGAATGCTACAGACTCGGCTATGATAATTGATGCCATGGATATTTTGTATTCAGAAAAAGTAAATGGATTTTGCATAGTATCAAGTGACAGTGATTTTACCAGATTAGCAACTCGTTTAAGAGAGGCTGGCATGCAAGTAATTGGAATTGGAGAAAAAAAGACACCAAATCCATTTATTGTTGCGTGTGACAAATTTATATACATTGAAATCCTGAAAAATAAATCAAAAGAAAAAGTATCTGAAGATGAGAAGGAATTGGACAAGGAAACATTCGATACAATTAGTCCGAAGGAAATTAAATTAATTGCATCAACAATTACAGACTTATCAGATGATGAAGGATGGGCATTTTTAGGAGATGTTGGAAGTTTATTGCAAAAGAAGCGACCAAATTTTGATCCTAGAAACTATGGTTTTCAAAAGTTGACTCCATTGATCAAGTCGACCGGAAAATTTGAAATAGATCAACGAGAAAGCCAAAAAGGCAGGTATAAGTTGATTTATGTTAGAAATAAAGAAAAGCACATAACAAAAGCGCATAAATAATTGTCGAGACAATTATAAATTCAACATTTGCAGTCCGTCTCAAGTCTGGTAAAACCAGACAAGAAATTACATCGCAAGCGGCAACTATTCATAGCTAAACCGTTATCCACCACTTATCATATGAATAATTTGAACATCGTCGCCATCAATAACTTTGGCAAGCTTATACTGATCTTTTTTAATTAAGGCTCCATTAATTTTAACAACCATCATTTTAAAAGTATAATTTTTGAGTCTTAGTATATCGGTTATTGTGAGGATATCATCTTCAAATACTTGTGGTCGATTATTTAGTGTAATATTCATCATTATATTTTGAGCAATAATTATTTCAACAATATTTCGAGTACTGTGTTTGCCTGCATATTAGCAACAATACCAACTCTGGGCGCAAGTGGTGGAAGTTCGTCTGATACTTCATTAATTTCATCACCACAAATAAACAAATTTTCTGTCTGCCGCGAACCTATTGAGTTATTATCGCCCCACCCTGCCATACCAAGTCCGACAACCAAAGGCATTTGAGGGAGCTTATCGATAACAGTTTCTATTATCATTTGTTTCATTTCGGCTTTATCAAATGCTTCCACAATTACATCGCAATCTTTATAAATTTCGATGATGCTTTGTGAATTAAGTTTAATATCGTGAGTTTCAACTATTATTTTTGGATTTATTAGTTGAATATTTTCTTTAAGACTGGTAGTTTTTTTTGCACCTATTTGCTTGTGGAAATAATACTGTCTATTTAGATTGCTTTCTTCGATTATATCAAAATCTGCAATTATGAGTTTGCCTACTCCTACCCTTGCCAACGCAACTGCACAATTGGAACCCAAACCACCACAGCCGACAATTCCTACTGTTTTGTTTTTTAGCTTTTCTTTAATTTGATTAAAGTTCATTGGTAGCATTTTTAGCAAAAATAGCTGTTATTGGTTATTTGTAACTATAATTCGCTAACTTTTTGTTCTGTATGTTTTAACAAGGAAAAATAATTTACTAAATTTGTGTCAAATTCATTAATACAATGAAACAACCCCAAATATTAACTACATTAATATTGCTTTTATTGGCTACAAACCAGCTTTTTGCTGATACAATTCCAGATGGCAGTTTAATTTATGGTACATGGAGAACAAGTAACTCTCCTTATATAGTAATGGGAGAAGTTGAGGTGCCATATGATAGTATATTAATAATTGAAGCTGGTGTTACGGTAAAATTAAAATCATCAACTAAAGACTCAGCTTTTTATTATCCTACTCTGGATGTAGCCTTATTAAAGGTTTATGGAAGAATTATTGCCGAAGGGAATGAGACCGATTCTATTATTTTTGAAAAAGCTGGAGATGGGCGATGGGGGTCAATAAGTTTTTTAGGATATACTAATGAACCAAATATTATAAAATACTGTCAAGTTTCATATGGAAATAATATTGGAACAGCACCAGGAGGCACTGGTTATATAGGAGGAATAGCCTTTAATGGAGCAAATGCTATAATTAAACACTCATTATTCCACCATAATAATAAGGGTATAAGCTGGGGTAATTCAAATATTGTTGTGGAAAATTGCATAATTAGAAATAACACATATGGAATTTCATGTGGCTCTTCTTCTTCAATTATTAATAATAATTGGGTTTACAATAATCAAGATGTTGGCATCTCCACACATTCAACAAATTCAGTAATAACAAATAATATTATTGAAAATAGCTTAACAGGAATTAATTGCTATGAATCCAATGACACAATATCATATAATATTGTTCGGAACAATTTATGGGGAGGAATAAAGATAACGCGCAATAATTCTGTCGTTAATTACAATATTATTTACGGAAGCAATTCTGGCATCAGATGTTCAGGTAAACCCGTGATAAATAACAATACAATTGTTAACAATAACTACTTTGGTATTTATTGCGATTATGATGCAAATCCTATTATTTCAAACTCCATAATATATGGCAACCAAAATCTGATTACTTATTCTCAAGAAGACTCTGTTATATTTGCCAATTGCCTTGTTCAGGTAGATAGCTTACCTGATGGAATAATAAATGGAGGTGGAAATATATATAATCAGGATCCTTATTTCACAAATATATCAAATGAAGATTTTTCACTTTCAATTAACTCTCCTTGTATTGATGCTGGAACTGCATTTTTTATTTGGGAAAAAGATACAATTCTAAATTTATCGTCAGATGACTATTTTGGAAATGCGCCAGATATTGGAGCCATTGAATCAGCATTTGTTTCGATTAAAGATAAATCACAATTATCAAATACTGTTATCATTATGCCAAACCCTGCAAGCAGTATAATTAACATTTATTCACCTATAAAAATTGAAAAAATGATAATAAGTGATTTATCCGGCAAATTTACACAACAAAACTCAGTATTGTCAAATAGTGCAAAGATTGATATACGTAATTTACCAAATGGATTATATTTAATTAACTTATTATTAGACAATAAATTGACAGTTACAAAGAAGGTGATGATTACCTCAGGTCGCATAAATTAAAGAAACTGCATAACCTCATATAAAACCCTCCTATAGTAATATCTCAATATTTGCGTCAGCCGCGGCAAGGATAGAAGTGTTAGCTTGGTGAAATACTGATGTGATTTTTGTAAGCAAAAGGGGGCTGACAAAGGAAGACACGGGATTGCTTAACAAAAATGCAATCAGTATGAAACAACTACAAACGGATAGCCTGCCTGTCCGCCAAAAAAAAAATCAAAAATATCGATATGCATCACTTTGCATATCTGATTATTAGGCTTTTTAGCATTATTGTAAGTTAAATTACATATTTTTGTTGCACGCAATTAAAGCAATTTTTGAAACACATAAATGCCTAATCATGGATATTGAAAAAATTAAAAAACAGCACAAATTATTGAAGGAATGGGGTTATAATATAACGACCATTGACAAGGGTTATGCCGATAAAACGCTCTATATTAATGTGGGTGACAATAACATTGTTGAAAAAGATGTTCCGAGTGAGATGAGGGAAAAATTCATCGGCGGGAAAGGTTATGGACTGAAGTATTTATGGGATGCAACTAAACCCGATACTAAATGGAATGATCCTGAGAATGAAATAATTATTGCTGGCGGACCAATTTGTGGAATTACACAATACTCCGGTACCGGTAAATCGTTGGTTGTTAGTATTTCGCCACTTACAAATTCGATAATTGATAGTAATGTTGGTGGTTATTTTGGTCCATTCTTAAAATTTTCGGGATTTGATGCTCTTGAGATTCAAGGTAAAGCAGAAAAAGAAATCATAATTTTTATTGATGGTGTTAATGGCAAAGTTCAAATTTTGGAAGCTCCGGAAGAAGCTGTAGACAGCCATGTACTTGCCGATCAACTCACCGAAATGTATGCTGATAACGATAAAGACAGAAAAAATGTTGCTGTTGTTTCGGCAGGTAAGGCAGCCGACCATTCGTTAATTGGTATGCTAAACTTTAGCTTTTTCGATTCAAAACGTAAACTAGTAAGACTAAAGCAAGCCGGTCGTGGTGGTATTGGAACTGTTTTTAGAGATAAAAATATTAAGGCTATTGTATGTAAAATTCCTGGTGTTAAAGGAAACCTAAATAATGTTGTTGACCTCAAAGCCATTATGGAACGAGGAAAGACTTTCAACAAAGAAATGCGTGAGCTTGATGAAGATCAATGTGAAATGAAAACCAAAGGTACTGCTCACCTTGTTGAAATTATGAATGATTATGATTTACTACCAACTAACAACTACAAGTTTGGTAGTCATCCTGACATAAAAAATATTGACTCAGAAGAGTGGAAGCGTAGGTTTACTCAAGGTATTCCGGATGGTTGCTGGATTGGTTGTAATATGTCGTGCTCCAAAGGTATTGATAATTATGAGCTAAGGACTGGTCCTTACGCAGGGCACAAGGTTCTTGTTGATGGTCCTGAATATGAAAATGCCGGTGGCTTAGGTTCCAATTGTGGAATATTTAACCCTGATTATATTATCGAAGCTAACTTTTATTGTGATACTTATGGTATTTGTACAATATCGTGGGGTACTTTGATGGCATTTATAATGGAATGTTACGAAAACGGTATTCTTAACGAAGAAAGAACCGGCGGTATGAAGTTGAATTTTGGTAACTCAGACTCTGCAATGGAAGTTATGCATCAACTTGCACGCGGTGAAGGTTTTGGATTAATAGCTGGACTGGGTGTACGTAAAATGAAAGAGATGTTTGCTGAAAAAGGATGGGGTGAAGCTGCATTCTTACAAGATATTGGAATGGAAAACAAAGGTCTTGAATATTCAGAGTATATCTCAAAAGAATCACTTGCCCAGCAAGGTGGTTTTGCGATGACCAATAAAGGTCCACAGCACGATGAAGCCTGGCTTATTTTTATGGATATGGTTAATAACCAGATACCTACATTTGAAGATAAGGCTGAAGCATTACACTATTTCCCAATGTTCCGTACCTGGTTTGGTTTGATGGGATTGTGCAAACTTCCGTGGAATGATGTTGAGCCTGTTAGCAACGCCGAAACAGATGAACCTGCAAAAGTACCCGAGCATGTTGACAATTACATTGCAATTTATAACGCCGTAACAGGTGGTAATATTGATAATGCTGAGATGATTCGTCAATCGGAAAGAGTATATAACTACCAGCGTATTTTTAACCTTAGAAGAGGTTATGGTGTGAGGAAAGATGATGCTCAACCTTATCGTGCAGCTGGCCCTGTAACAATTGAGGAGTATGAATCAAGAGCAGAGCGCTATGATACTCAAATGAAAGATTTAATTGGAATTGATCCCGAAGGAAAATCAAGCAAAGAAAAACGTGATATCACTCGTAAATTTCGTGAAGATCAGTATGAAAAATTACTTGATGCTGTTTACGAAAGAAGAGGCTGGACAAAGAATGGTGTTCCTAAGATATCACACCTAAAACAACTTGGGATGGATTTACCAGAACTAATTGAAATGGTTACTCCGCATCAGGAAGATTAATCTTTTTAAAACTTATTAATTTCAAAAAGGCATTCTTTATTAGATTAAGGGATGCTTTTTTTATGAATGGTACAATGGTTTAATGGTACAATTATATAATGGCTTAATGGTGCATTATTCCATTATAGCATTAAAGCATTGTCACATTATATCATTCTCACATTTTATAGCATTAACAGCTTTTGAGTATCTTTGAGGCAATACAAACATCTTACATATGCAAGAACCAATCATACACTATTACAATAAATTAGGCATCAACACCACTAAAATTAAAGAAATAATTTGTGGTGATAAATATGTTGCCGTACTGCTGAAAAACGGAAATATTGGCGTATGCTCAACATTACAAAATGGTATTAATATCACTATTAACGATTTAAAAACTTTTGACATTTCGCTGAACTCACATCGTGTTGTTGCCATTGCCTATTTTAATGCATTGCTAAACTACAAGAGGAATTATCCAAAACAGATTGATATATTTAATGAAATTGATTTTAGTAGATTTAAAAATATTGTTATGATTGGGTATTTTGGGTCTCTGACTGATAAATTCAAAAATGCATCTATTAATCTTTCCATATTCGATTTAAAAAATGATAATAATAAAGTTGTTGACATCGACAAACAAAAAGAATTCTTAACGAAAGCTGATGTGGTAATATTAACATCAACGTCAGTTTTTAATAATACTTTTATTGATATTGTTAATACTACTTCCACTAACTGTATAATTTATACTTTGGGGCCATCTACAATACTGGATCCTGACATGTTTAAGTATAATAATGTTCATACAATTTTCGGATCTGTCTTCAAAAATAACGACATGGAATTACTTGAAATAATCAGGAATGGTGGTGGTACCAAGAAATTTTTACATTTAATGGAAAAAGTTTGTTTTGAGAACTATATTTGAGCATCACTCAAAGCCTTCTCAATATCTTTAATTTTAAATGGCTTTGACAGAAACTGGTTCATACCAATGTCAAAACATTTTTCTTTATCTTCTTTTAACGCATTGGCTGTTAGCGCAATAATAACACCAGGTTTCATTTCTTGCTCCTGTTCCCAATTACGGATCTCACGTGTGGCAGTAAACCCATCCATAATGGGCATTTGGATATCCATTAAAACAATATCGTAATCGTTTGCTTTATACAAATCGACACCTATTTTTCCGTTGCCGGCAATTGTAACATTATGACCCAACTGTTTTATAATTCCAGTTGCAACTTTTTGGTTAATAAGATTATCTTCAACAAGAAGTATACTCAATGCCTTATTTGATTTTTTTATGGTAACGTCATTATTATTTAAAGTAGGTGTAGTATTGCTTACATTATCCGTTGTATCAAACATTACATTAAACCAAAAGGTTGAACCCACTCCAATTTTACTTATAACTCCAATCTCGCCATCCATCATCTCAACCAAACTTTTCGAGATTGCAAGGCCTAGCCCAGTTCCACCATATTCGCGCTGTGTTGTCTGATCAATTTGACTAAATACTTTAAAAAGCTTATGTATTTCATTATCAGGAATACCAATTCCATTATCAATAACCTTAAACTCAATCTTGTCTCGGCCATTTTCAGTTGAAAGATATGAGATATTAATATTTACAATCCCATTTTTTGTAAACTTAATGGCATTATTAGCTAGATTAATTAGTATCTGTCTAAGCCTTATTGCATCACCAACAAAAAATATCGGCACATTCTTCTCAATATTGAGGATTATCTTATTTCTGTTTTCATCTGCTTTAATAAACAGTAATTCAACAATTTCGGATGCTACCTTATTTAAATTGAAACGTGCAAGTTCAAGTTTGATCTGGCCAGCTTCAATTTTCGAAATATCAAGTATATCATTAATTATTAAAAGCAGGTTGTTTCCTGAAACAGACATTATATTAACAAGATCAAGCTGATCAGTGGTTAACGGTGTATTTTTAAGTAGTTCACTAACTCCAATTATGCCATTCATGGGAGTTCTTATTTCGTGTGACATCGTTGCAAGAAACAGCGATTTTAGCAAATCTTTCTTCTCTGCTTTTTCCTTTGCAACTACCAACTCTTTGTTAGTTTCTTCGAGTAACTGCTTTTGGGTATATAAATCAATAAACACACGCACCTTACCCTGTAATATTGCGGGAATAATGGGTTTTGAAATAAAATCAACTGCTCCAGTTTCTATGCCCTTAAGTACGTATTGCTCTTCTTTATAAATGGCTGACACAAAGATTACTGGAAAAAATGAAATGTCAGTATCGTTATTAATAATTTCGATTAGCTCAAAGCCATCCATTTCAGGCATTTGCACATCAAAAATACCCAATGCAAATTCGTGCTTTAGGGTTAAACTTAATGCCTCGTTACCTGACATGGCACGTATAAACTCAACATCCAACCCTTTTAGTACAACTTCTAGCGCAACAAGGTTTTCTCGTTTGTCGTCAACAATTAATATTTTTGGTTTTAGGAGCATTTTTTATTTATATAACCAAACCCTTAGCAAAGATAAAAGTTTTTCAATAACAATTGGCTTTGCCATGTATTCATTTGCACCTGCCTCAATACATTTTTGTCGGTCTTCTTTCATGGCTTTTGCAGTGAGAGCAATAATTGGTACATCTTTCTGATCAGGAAGTTTTCTGATGGCTCTCATTGTTTCGTAACCATCCATAATAGGCATCATAATATCCATTAATATGATATCAAATTTAGGATTTTCCTTAATAATTTCGAGTGCCACTTTTCCATTATCAGCTCGCATAACCTTCATGTTATGACTAGATAGAACCTTCTTTAAAGCGAAAATATTTCTCATATCATCATCAACAATCAAAACCGTTTTATCTTTAAATATATCTTCACTCGGATGCATACCCTTTATTACAGATTGTTGTTTATTAGGCATATCTGCAATTACCCTGTGCATAAATAGTGCTGTTTCATCCAACAACCGTTCTTCCGATTTTACCCCCTTAATAATAATCGACTCTGCATACTTTTCAAGTATTTCATTCTCTTTCTTAGTTAAATCTTTACCAGTATACACAATTATTGGAGGTCGGTTTATTTTCGACTTATTTATTTTTTCAATGAGCTCAAACCCCGACATATCAGCTAAACCGAGATCAAGTATCATACAGTCATAATTATTTGAACTAAGAAGTTTCAATGCAGCACCTCCAGTTTCCGCATCTGTAATACTCACATCACTATCCCCAATTAGAATCTTAATTGAGCGCCTTAAATTTTCATCATCTTCAACTATCAACAGACGACCATTCTTTTTATTAATAAACGATTCAATTTTACCAAATGCTTTATCCAACACTCCCTTTTGAATTGGTTTTGTGAGGTAACCAATGGCTCCTTTATTTGAAGCGTTTATGGTTTCTTTATCACCCGACATTATATGAACAGGAATATGCCTAGTATTTGGATTTATTTTGAGTAAATCAAGAACTCTCCAACCATTAATCCCTGGGAGCTTAATATCAAGTATAACAGCAGATGGAGTAATTTTATCAGCAATTACAATACCGTACTCACCAGTGGGTGAAACAACACATTTAAATCCCCTTTCTTTACACTGTTTGTATAAAATTTTTGCAAATGTAGGGTCATCCTCAATAACAAGTATTACTTCATCACCATCCTGAATATCTTCAAAATCATCTTCAATAAAATCAGGTCGGCTATCATTAAACATAGTAGTTGATAATGGCTCGCTAGACTTAACCTCAACCTTGGTGTTTGACACATCAGTGTTATTAACCACTTTAGCTAATTCTTCCTTGGTATCCGATTCCAAAATACTTCCATCTAGCGGAAGATAAAATGTGAAGGTCGACCCCTCTCCTACTTCACTTTCAATCTCAATTTTACCTCCAAGTAGTTTTGCAAGCTCGCGGGAAATTGATAACCCTAATCCTGTTCCCCCAAACTTTCTCGAAATACTTCCGTCAGCCTGCTGGAATGCCTCAAAAATTGCACTCTGCTTATCCTTAGCAATGCCAATACCTGTGTCTATAACTCCAATGCAAAGGGTTTGATGTGGATTATTAATGCTACTATTATCAATATGGAAACGTAAAGTAATACTTCCTTTTTCAGTAAATTTCAATGCATTCGACATGAAATTCTTAATAATCTGTTCTACTTTTTGTTGATCTGTTGAAATTTGAGAAGGTACATTATCCTCTATGGAAATAATGAAATCAATCTTCTTCTTCTTCATGGCAAGCTTGAAATAGTCATTAATATTTTCTGAAATGCTACTAATTTTCACATTTTCAATATTCACGTCCATTTTGCCCGATTCGATTTTCGATAAATCAAGAATATCATTTATCATTGCCAAGAGGTCATTTCCGCTTTTATATATAATTTCGGCTGATTCAACTTGTTCTTCAGTAAGGTTCTTCTCTCTATTTTCAGATAAACTACCCGATAAGATTAGTAAGCTATTAAGTGGAGTACGAAGTTCATGCGACATGTTTGCTAAAAATTCTGACTTGTATTTACTGGCAGTTGCTAATTCAGAAGCTTTTCGTTCAAGATCCTTACCTGCATTTTCCAATTCCCTATTTTTATTTTCAATATCAGTCTTTTGCTGCTCCAGAAACTCTGTTTTTTCTTCAAGTTCTTCGTTTGTAACTCTCAATTCCTCCTGTTGTTGTTGCAGTTCTTCTTCTGAAACTTTAAGAGCATTTGTCTGTTCTTCAAGTTCTTTATTCGAACTCACAAGCTCCTCTTGTTTTATTCTTAATTCCTCACTTTGAGCCTGTGTTTTTGTCAATAACACTTTCATTTCCACACGTGTTCGTATGGAATTAAATCCAACTGCAATATTCTCAGAAATCTGTGATAAGAAATCCAACTTTGTTTGTGTTATTTCTTTCGTACTTCCCATTTCAATAACAGCAACTACTTCCTTTTGATAAATTAAAGGAATTACAACAATCACATTTGGGGTAATTTCACCAAGCCCAGACTTAATACTTATATAGTCGTCTGGTACATCAGTGTATATTAAGGTTTTTTGCTCAAGTGCCGACTGTCCAACC
Organism: Bacteroidota bacterium; assembly: GCA_045267845.1. Classification (GTDB taxonomy): domain Bacteria; phylum Bacteroidota; class Bacteroidia; order Bacteroidales; family F082. The sequence goes on from JASFZK010000032.1 coordinate 21,538, forward strand.
AGCCCCTCGCCAAGTTTAAATTTATTTGAATTAGATTTTCTAACATTATATGAATATGAGCTTGTTAACTCAAATTCATCATTATTATTAAAGAATATAGATGCAATTTGAAAATCGAGAATCTTTGATAGTGCAACAAGTATTTGGTTTCCCAAATCAGCTATTGTTTTTTCACCTTGTAACAATTCACCTATCTCCATAATCGAATTCTGCATCCATTGATTTTTATCATTGGTAACACGAAGTTCAACAAGGTTCTTTCTCATATTCAGAAGTGCATTTCCAAGCACATCACTCTCACTTAGTGGTTTATAACTTTGTGATAAATTACCTTCACCAATATTTATTGCAAATTCAGCATTTGTTTTAAGTGAATTGGAAAGGGTTGCCAACGCTTTCGCCATTTCAGCCAATTCATCGTTAGATTTTACCTCAATAACATCAAGGTTCTTTACATCTCCTGTTGAAAGTTGATTGAGAATTCTTGTAGTTTTAATTAAAGGTGCAGAAATTGAATTAGCAATAAACCAAATAAGTAAAGCTAAAATTACTATACCAAGTATGCTCACAATTATTAAAATAATAAATGTATCGTTCGCCTTTTCCAATACCACATCCGTTGGAACAACAACTACAATATACCATGTATCAGTAGAAGCACCTGGGTTAAACGGTGCAAATGATACAAATGATTCTCTCTCACCATCCAATTCATCAGTATAGGAGAATGCTAATCCAGAATTCAATTTACCCATAATATCACTGGCCGTAAGCGATCTTGACAATGTATCTAGTATCGAAGTCCCTATTAAATCTCTATTTTTATGCGATATTACCTGCCCATTACCCGAAATCATAATGGAGTAACTCCCTTCAAAAGGAATTATCTTACCAATAATATTATGAAACCGTTCCAATTCAATATCAGCACCTGTTAAGCCAACAAATGTATTATTGTCAACCAAAGGAATTGCAACACTAGCCATAAGAATCTGATTGCTAATATCATTTTCAAATGTGTCATAATAAGCATCTGTTAGTACCTCTCGTGGATTTTGCTTCAAATCATAATAAATACCCCCAATATTTGTTTTGCCAACATCCAATATCTCCTCCATTGGAAAAATATTATCTCCTTCACGATAGTATGTATAACGAATCCTACCATTTTCTTCTTCAAAACTAGGATCTATTGCATTAAATTCCCAACTCGTCCAAACGGACACAAATTGCGGATTGTTGGAAAGTATATTCTCCATAATCTGATTATAGATCTTATTGCGTTGATCTATTTCAATATCAGCATAACTACTAAATGCATCTGCCATCGACCTGCAAGTAGCAATATCGTTGTCCAACTCTGCTTTTACAGCATTGGCATATTGTTGTGCCGTTGCGTTTACAAATTTATGAGCATCCTCAATTGCAATTCTATTTGTATTAATAATAATATAGCTCAAAGTAGATACAAATATCACAACTGTAGTTAACAGTATGTATGCCAATAACTTAGTGCGTATTGATATTCTCCGATGGGATCCTGCAGATGTACTCATATTAATTGGTCGGTTAATGTTTTATATTTCTATTTGGACGCGAAAGCATCAAATAATAATTAAAAATATAAAAAAATAGGTATCAAATCACATTTGCTAATATTTCTTTAACAATAACATTGCTCGATTCCTCAACTGTGTACACGCTAGCATCACTAATTCTATATTTCTCCACAACATCAGCAACCAGCATTTTCCTAACCGAAAGCAGCAGCGTATTAGTCGTATTTTTAAGATAGTGCACCAACAATTTATGCCAAACCTTATTATCTAGCTCAAAAGGCCCAACCTCATCAATAACAATCACAGTTTTTTGCGGTTTATCATCAAACAGAAGCTCTTCACCAAAGCTAATGGCCATAGGGTTAAAATAAAATTTACCATATTTGGCATAGCCTTCAACTCTGTTGGCGGTACAAATAACAGTGGATTTCCCCGTCACAATATCAACCAAAGTATAGGTACTTCTCTCACCATTCTTCCATTCGCCCAAAGCAATAAACCCAGCAAGACTAACGTTTCGCTCCTTTAGTAAATCAATAATTTTCAGCAACTTAGTTGTTTTACCTTCAGCCTTTTCGCCGGTAATAATTATTACTTTATTATCCATTTATATATATATTATTTGGGCGGTAACCAGGCTATCCGTTTGTAGTTGTTTCATACTGATTGTATTTTTGTTAAGCAATCCCGTGTCTTCCTTCGTCAGCCACCTTTTGCTTACAAAAATCACATCAGTATTTCAACAAGCTACCACTGCTATCCTTACCGCATATGACCTCTTATCAATTACACCAATTAATTTATTGGGTTTACTGAGTATAAACCACAAACTTAAATAATAAATTCGGTACTTTGCAATTATGGATATATGGAATAATGTATTATCAGACCTAAAGAAGAATTATCTCCGTGAACTACATGGTTATTACAATAAACAAGAAGCTGAACAATTGTTAACAATACTAATTGAGCATTTTTTCGCAATTACACGATATGAACTAATACTGAAACCCGATTACAGACTATCTGAATCAGAAATTCTAGTACTTCATATGGCTGTTAAACAACTCAAAAAGTACAAACCTGTACAATACATCACTGGTATGGTTGAGTTCCACGATCTAAAATTTATGGTTAATGAGGATGTGCTAATTCCGCGCCCCGAAACAGAAGAACTAGTTCAGTTAATTTATAATATTGAGAACAAAAACCAACATACCATTCTCGATATTGGCACAGGCAGTGGATGTATCGCCATTAGTTTATCAAAATTATTAAGTAATCCTCTTGTTCATGCAACCGATTATTCCAAATCAGCTCTAACTATTGCAGAAAAAAACTCCAAATCAAATAACACTGATGTGGTTTTTTATAACCACAATATTCTCGATCACCAACAACCAATAACCGACGAAACCCGAAACCTAATAATATTCGATATTATTGTGAGTAACCCACCTTATGTAACTCAAGTTGATAAACAAAAAATGCAACCCAATGTAATCAATTACGAACCTCACAATGCCCTATTTGTTACTGATGATGAACCCCTTGAATACTATAAAGCAATACTTAATTTTGCACACAATCAATTAAAAACAGGTGGCCGAATTTATTTTGAGATAAATGAAAGCTTAGGAAAACAAATGATTACTCTCCTAAAAAATAATGGTTACACTAACATCGAATTAAAAAAAGACATTACTAGGCGAGACCGATTTATTTATGGAACCAAATCAATTTCAGTATAAATAGCCATAAACAAAAAATCAGAAGTTAGAAACAAGGTATCCCATTATTTCCAACTTCTGATTTTAAAACAAGTTTGATACTAACATCTAATTACTATTCTTATAATCAACAAAATCTCGTTGCGACTTATATAGGTTTACAGCCTGCAATGACAAGTTTTTACTTTCATTAATTATATTCATGAATAAGATACTGTTTTTAGTACCTACCATATTATTTTTAATGCGCTTTATTTGTTTTTTATTACTCGATTCAATTAAACCTAGCAACTGTGTTAAGGTAGTCTGAATATCATCCTGTGAGCTGTAATCACCCGATTCGATACTTGATATTATTTTTTCAACCAATCTTGAAAATACTTCATCCAGTTTCTTAAGTTCAGCAATCTGATCTGCAATAAACGGCTTGTGATTATTATCAACATGCTCATAAGCAGGCCCTGTAATAAACGAAATTGAATGTAGCATCTCACGCATAAAATCAAGTACCTGAACAAAATAATAAGCATTGTCTTCTGATCCTTCTCTAAGCTTGTCAACAATAATATTTATGTGATCTTTTAAATACTTTGTCTTAGCAGTTACACTATCTAGTTCCTTCTTTGTTTTTTTCAGTTTTTTGTTATCCTCTTTTTCAAGCCCATCAATAGTATTACCATAAGCTTCAACAATCTTTTTAAGGTTTTTAGTGATAGTCCTCATTGATTTATCAGCAATATTGTCTTCCGAAAGGTTGCTTACATCTTGTGTTTCATCTTCCTCTTTACTTGCTGATTTTTTATGATATAAATGAGATCTAAATATTATATACGCAACTAAAATTACCATACCAAACATGCTATATAAGCCACCATAGTTAAATATGTAGACCATAATAAATGCAACGGTAAATGCACTAATTGCTGTTAAAAACCAGCCTCCAATTACTGCTATTACTCCCGAAATACGGTATACAGCACTCTCTCGTCCCCAGGCATTATCAGCTAACGAAGTACCCATTGCGACCATAAATGTTACATATGTAGTTGACAAGGGTAATTTTAATGATGTACCAAAAGCTATAAGAACACTTGCCACTGTAAGGTTTACCGATGCTCTAATCATATCAAATGCCGGTGGGTCTTTCTCCTTTTTAGTTATTTTAATAGGTTCAAATTGTCTTTCAACAAGATTAACAAGTCCTCCTGGTAAAAACCTCTTAACATTATTAGATGCTTTTAAAGAAGACCGAACCAATACTCTAGAAATCCAGGTTGCTTTAAACCTTTCTTCGCCTTCACCTTGTCTACTAAGATCAATTGATGTTTTGAGTACCGATCTGGCTTTTTTCGAAAAATAAAGAGTAAGTACCATTATCACTCCTGCCAAAAGCAGAAATACTTCTGGCGTCGGCACTTTTCCTGCCAAAGCCGTCATTAAAAATCCATCTGGGGTGGCTCCTTCTGTACTCGAGAATATCTCCCATGAGTTGTACCCAGCAATTGGAACTCCAATAAAGTTAACCAAATCATTCCCTGCAAAGGCCATGGCAAGCGAAAAAGTACCTACCAACACAATTATCCTTAATATATTTATCTTGAAAATCCAGAAAAGTAACTGTAATAGTATTGTCCAACCAATTAGGCTGTAAAATATAATCATCATACTATTTTCATTAATCCACTCTTTTGCATCAACCGACATAAATGAAGCACCTTTTGCTCCCTTAATCAGGATAAAATAAGTTAGTGCAGTAAATGCTATACCACCCCAAATAGCTCCAATATATTTTATACGTTTATCAAAATTAAACGAGAAAGCCATCCTGGTTAAATACTGTATTATTGCGCCAACCGAAAAGGCTACACCTACCGAAAGTAATATTCCGGAAATAATTGCAAGCGCTTTTGAAGAGTTGATAAACTGGCTAATGGTCATTCCACCATCGCTCATTAGTAGCTTTATAGAAGCCATACCGACAGCAGCACCCAATAACTCAAAAACAATTGATACGGTTGTTGAAGTTGGTAAGCCCCATGTATTGTAGGCATCGAGTAAAAGAACATCCGTAACCATAACGGCCATGAATATTATCATTATCTCACTAAAATAGAATTCGCCAGGATTAAATATCCCCTTTCTGGCAACCTCCATCATACCACTTGAAAATACTGCACCAACTAATATTCCAACAGCAGCCACAAGCATAATTACTTTAAACGAAGCTACTTTAGATCCCACAGCCGAATTCAAGAAGTTTACGGCATCATTGCTTACTCCAACCACCAAGTCGGAAATCGCTAATAAAAATAGTAATACTACTATAACCAAATAAATATTTTCCATTATTAAATAGTTTGTTTTATAACTTTTGCAAGAGTATAAAAACTACTAATAAGTTCCCTATTTTTAATATTACTAAATTGTTAAGTTTTTCTTTATTGGCTTTTGGCTTTTGGCTATTTGTTTATATGGTGATATGTTTATTGTTGCCTTAAAAAAGTTAAAAGTTTGCAAAAGCTAAGCCAACAGCAAACAGCCAGTAGCTTTAAAGCAATTAATCCTCAAACTTCATCCCAAGATTATACATAATAAAACCATACATATCAGCGGCTTCGCTTATTTGCTTATCAGTTGGCTTACCAGCACCATGCCCTGCCTTTGTTTCAATGCGAATTAATACTGGATTTTCACCCCCATTATTCTCTTGTAGAGTCGCCATAAATTTAAAAGTATGAGCAGGTACAACACGATCATCGTGGTCTGCAGTTATTGCTAGAGTGGCCGGATAATTAACACCTTCTTTTATGTTATGTAGTGGGGAATAGCCATATAAATAATTAAACATCTCTTCGTTGTCATCACTTCTTCCATAGTCAGCAGCCCATGCCCAACCAATCGTAAAATTATGGTAACGAAGCATATCCATAACACCAACAATTGGAATTGCTACTTTAAATAGTTCTGGTTGCTGTGTCATAACAGCTCCCACAAGCAAACCTCCATTTGATCCACCAATTATTGCTAGTTTTTCTGAAGAAGTGTAATTATCTTTGATTAAATATTTTGCTGCATATATAAAATCGTCAAAAACATTCTGCTTTTGTAATTTTGTTCCTGCCTCATGCCATATCTCGCCATATTCGCCTCCACCCCTAAGGTTTGCCATTACATATATGCCACCATTCTCTAAAAACGGAACTCTGCTAATACTAAAACCTGGCGTAAGACTAATGTTAAAACCACCATAGGCATATAGCATTGTCGGATTATTACCATCCATTGGTATTCCTTTTTTATGGACTATGAACATAGGTATTTTAGTACCATCTTTACTCTCATAAAATACTTGATTAGTAACATAATTCTCAGGCTGAAAATCAACATCAGACTTATGCATTAATTCAGATTTTCCTGATGTAATATCATATTTATATACACTTGAAGGAAACGTGAATGAAGTGAAACCATAAAAAGCAGTATTTTTATTTTTTTCACCGTTAAATCCTGATAAAGTACCTATGGTAGGTAATTCGAGCTCACGTACAAATGTACCATCCAGCTCATAAAAATAAGCCTTACTACTGGCATCATTTAAATATTGAGCAAAAATCATTTCACCAACTAAGGATACACTTTCCAGTACAGTTTCTTTATCTGGAATAATATCCTTCCAAAGTTTTGGATCTGCATTGTTGTATTTTGTTTTAATAAGTTTTTGGTTTGGCGCATCATGATTTGTTAACATAAGTAGTTCATCACCAATATTATCAATTACTCGATAATCAAAATCATATCCTTCGGCAATTTTAATGAACTTTATATCGGTCAACTCTTCAAGTTTAGCAGCATAAAGGGAGTTACCACTAGTGCTTTCTGTTTCACCTATCAATAAATATTTCTCATCCTCAGTAAGATAGGCACCAAAATTTCTCAATGCATTATCCTTATCTTCAAAAATAAGTAAGTCTTGTTTTTGTAATGTTCCAAGTATGTGATAATAAACTTTATGAAAACGATTCTGACCACTTAGTTCATCACCCTCTTTGGGCTCATCATATGAAGAATAGAAAAATCCTTCTCCTTTCCAGCTTATACCTGAAAACTTTACCCAGTTAATATGATCCATTAAAATCTCTTGAGTTTCAATGTTCATTACATATATTTCGTTCCAATCCGATCCTCCTCGTGAAATACCGTATGCTAAATACTTACCATCTTTGGAAATAGCTAAAGATGAGAGAGCTACAGTTCCATCCTCAGATAAAGTATTTGGATCAAGAAGTACTTTGGGCTCATCTTTGAGTCCATTTTGAATATACATAACACTTTGATTTTGTATACCATCATTCTTAAAAAAGAAATATCTATCACCTTTGTTAAATGGTACACCATATTTGGGATAATTCCATATCTCGGTTAATCTATCTTCTAATCTATTTCTAAAAGGAATATTATCTAAATACGTCCTTGTTATTTCATTTTCAGCTGTTACCCACTCCCCTGTTTCTGTGGAGTTGTCATCTTCTAACCATCTGTACGGATCGGCTACTTTATTACCAAAATAAACATCCACACTATCACCTTTTTCGGCTTTGGGATATACAATCTTACTTTTCTGACTTTGTGCTGTCATAAACATTAAACTCAATACTGTTATTACAATTAATTTTACTTTCATAGCTATGAAATTAGGTTGCGTTAAAAATAGAAGGTAAAAATATACAGGTTAATTGGAATATACAAATTGTACAGTCTTTTTTTCTATTTGATTATTTCAACGATCTTTTTAATTAATTTTGCCACCTTTAAATCTATACTTAAATGAAAAAGACAGCTTTAAATAATATGCATCGTGAGATGGGTGCCAAAATGGTTGAGTTTGTAGGATTTGACATGCCTGTACAGTTTGAAGGCATTAATGCTGAGCACCATACAGTAAGAACAAAACTTGGTGTTTTTGATGTAAGCCACATGGGTGAGTTTTGGGCAGAAGGCCCCAATGCCACTGCACTTGTTCAAAAAGTAACATCAAATGACGTTACCACTCTTACTGATGGCAAAGTTCAATACAGCTGTTTTCCAAACGGTGATGGTGGCATTGTTGATGATTTGCTTGTTTATAGATTTAATGAAGAGAAATATCTACTGGTCGTAAACGCTTCAAATATTGAAAAAGATTGGAATCATATAAATAAACATAATGAAGTCCAGGCTAAATTAACCAATGCCTCTGACGATATTAGCCAGATTGCTGTTCAAGGACCAATGGCCTTAAAAGCCATGCAGAAGTTAACTGATGCCCCAGTTGAGGATATGGAATATTACACATTTAAAGTAATAGAATTTGCAGGTATTAAAGATGTATTTTTTTCAACAACAGGATATACTGGTTCGGGTGGTTGTGAAATTTACATGAAAAACGCTGATGCTGAAAAAATTTACAAAGCTGTACTAGAAGCAGGTGAAGAGTTCGGCATATTACCTATTGGCCTTGGCGCACGTGATACACTTCGGTTAGAATCAGGATTTTGTTTATATGGCAATGACATTGATGATACAACTTCTCCAATAGCTGCAGGTTTAGGATGGATTACAAAATTTACTGATGATAACAACTTTGTAGATAAAGAATTGTTTTTATCACAAAAGGAAAATGGTGTCCCTCGTCGCTTAAAGGGTTTTATAATGGAAGACAGGGCAATCCCTCGCCAACATTATGAAGTTACTGATGCCGAAGGAAATGTTGTGGGAGAAGTTACTTCTGGCACAATGTCACCAATGCTTAAACAAGGTATTGGAATGGCATATGTTACCAAACCATATTGGAAAGAAGGTTCTGAAATTTATATTAAAGTTAGAAAAAAGCTTGCCAAAGCTATTATCAAGCGCCCTCCTTTTTATAAAGGATAAAAGTTGCAATTGTCATCCTATGTTTGCAAATTCAATTAAAGAACAATAGTTTTAAGTTTGAATATCGATAATTCAAAAATGAGATTTCTCGTCACTCCCTTTGATCCTTTCCCTCGAAAAGACAAAGAATGAGGACCTTCACGAATCTAGCGCGAGTCTGAAAGTCAGGCTTATGATAGAATGATATCCATCGCTTTTGCTCAGGAGGACCTAGTCATGCATTTTAAGCTTTCGAAAGAATATTTGATAGAACACGTTAATAATATCTCTATTAAAAAACAAAAAAGCCACTAACCAAAATGGTTAGCAGCTTTTTGTAACTAAATACTTTATAAAAACCCGAGCGTGAATAAATCACGCTACGGGTGGTAGTTCAATATTATTGAACAAATATTTTTTTGGTGATTACCTCACCTTGTACAGTAATATTAACAATGTACATTCCTGCATCATAACTATTTACATTTATTACAGTCTGTGTGGCATCTACATTATTTGTATATAATACCTGACCAAGTATATTGCGCACTTCAACTTTGCTAATAATTCCAGCTGTTGAAACAGTAAACTCTGTGCTTGTTGGATTAGGATATAATACTATATCATCATCATTACCAATCCCAAAATCAGCATCATTTGAAAATGGAGATTTTGAATAGGCTATAATACTGAAATAGGCATCACTAAAATCTTCAACAGAAGATACAGTTGTAAATACCTTTATTTTAAAGTACGAATCAGGCACTGAAAATCCAGCAGATGCATTTGTAATACCTGTTACAGTATTATCAATTGTCCATGAATATGTGGTTCCAACAACACTTGTTGCCACAGGGAAATTATCTTGGAATACATTAGAAGCATTGTACAAATACAATTGAATATCTACATTTTCAATAACATCATCATTCCATGATATTAAATGAGTAGTTGTATTCATCCATGACTCACCACCATTAGGCTGAATAACATCAATAAATGTTCCTCCTGTAAGTGTATTAGTAATTTCAAAATTATTATCACTATAATCAGTGAGTGTATTATCGTAAATACTTTCTACTCTAATTTTGTAATCTGTACCAAGAGTTATCCCAGATGGGATCAACCATATATGAGTTGAACCACCAACACCAGGATCAGAAGCACCATATGCTGGCAGTCCAGAGTTAGCAGCTGTTATTAGAACATTGTTTTTATATAATTTAAGAAATACGTTTTCAATAACATCATCATTCCATGAAATTAGATAAGTAGTTCCGCGTAGAATTACTTCACCTCCATTCGGTTGAACAACCTCAACAGTTGTACCTCCAGATAATACATTAACAATTTCAAAGTCTGCATCACTATCATCACCTAGTGAAGAATTATATATACTTTCAACTCTAATTTTATAATCAGTACCTAAAGTTATACC
>JASFZK010000033.1:0-7776 GCA_045267845.1 Bacteroidota bacterium
CAAAATAATTCTGCCGAAATAATGGAGAAAAACATAAATCTCATTATTCAATTAGCTCTTATTGGAGGCGTATTAGCAATTTTTGTACTTTGGGTTTTTCTCAGAAACTTAAAGTTGGTTATTGCTGTTGCATTGGCAATTCCAATCTCAGTATTTACAGCGTTCAACTTTTTCTATGCATATGATATTACCATTAATAGCTTAACCCTACTTGGTATGGCTTTGGCAATTGGTATGTTGCTCGACAACAGTGTTGTTGTTCTCGAGAATATTTATCGATTAGCCTCAAAAAACATTGATATTGGCACGGCAGTAGTACAGGGTACAAAAGAAGTTGCACGTTCAATAATTGCGGCAACATTAACAACTGTTACAGTGTTTCTTCCCTTTGTTTTTTCAACTAACTTTTTTATCGGATTGTTGGGTAAGCATATTGGGGTTTCAATAATATCTACATTATTGGTTTCGCTTGTGGTTGCATTGCTTTTTATACCAATGATAACCTATGTTTTTCTTGGATTAAAAAATGCTTCTAACTCAGCAATTTTTCAACGAATATCACATCATAACAGATTGATTCAAATATATCTGGTATTTTTAAAAACAAGTATGCGTAACCCGGGTAGGGTAATACCAGGAGCATTAGGTATTTTCTTTGTTATGCTGATTATAAGTTTGGGCGTTAGCACATTCACGACTGACGAAGCCGAAATAAAAGATATTAAGCTATATGTCACTATGCCTGGTGGTACAACCTTGGAAAACACCGACTTGCTCATTGCAGAACTAGAAAAAAAACTCGATAGTTTACAGGAGAAAAAAGATATCTTAAGTCAGATTTATGAAGAAGATGCAGTTATTACAATTTCCTTAGTTGATGATTATCATGATATCAGAAATATGGATATTCCAGGTATTAAAAATGATATTATTGAGAGTTTGGCAGATTTTAAGCAGGCTCAGTTTGATTGGAATCCACCAGCTAGCGGAGGTAAATTTGGAAGCGGAGGGTTTGAAGATGACGATGGCATGGCTCGTATACTGGGTATTGGCACTCAGCAGGAGAAGATTCTCATTAAAGGTCAGGACTTTAACCAAATGTTAAACAAAGCTCATGATGTTGAGTATTATCTTGGCAGATTATCTTCCATCAAAAAGATCGATATCCGATTACCCGATAAACGTCCAGAAGTGCAACTGCTTTTCGACAAGCAGCTTATGTCGTTATACGATATTCCGGTAACATCAGTATTGTCAGAACTAAATTCGTTTCAGCCTGCATTTTCAAGTGGCGTTATGTTCAAGCAGGGAAACGAGGACTATGACATTCAGATAAAAATGCCTGATGCTGACGAAAAAATCACAAGTAGAAATATCCACGATCTTAAAACACTTAATGTTACAGGTAGCGGTGGCTCGACTTTCGAATTACAAAACATAAGTGATTTTAATTTTACAACAGGTTTGTCAACAATTAAGCGTACAAATCAAGAAAAGCGAATTGTAATTTCATACGAATTTTTAGACGAAGTAAACGATGAAAATGATCTTCTTGAAGCTTCAAGGGCTGAAGTTGATGACCTCATTGAAAACATAAGTATGAGTTCGTCTATGATTATTGAGGTTGTACATGAAGATGATGACCTTGGTGAGTTTGGTTTTTTATTGTTAATGGCAGTATTACTAATTTATATGATACTTGCTTCGGTTTTTGAGTCATTTACAATACCTGTTGTGATGATGTTTTCCATACCACTTGCTGCAATTGGATCACTAATTTTGCTAATTCTCACAGGAACTTCAATATTAAATGCCAACGTTTTTACTGGTTTTTTAATACTACTTGGGATTGTTGTTAACAACGGTATTATCATGATTGACTATACTCGTGTGTTACAAAAACAAGGTTATCGCGAATCGCGAGCATTAATGACAGCTGGTTTGGCAAGAGTTCGTCCAATTCTTATTACAGCCATTACTACAATTATTGCGTTAATCCCATTGGCAATGGGAAAGGCCGAATATGTTACTCAAATTGGTGTTCCATTTGCAATAACAGTAATTGGAGGACTAGCTTTAAGTACTATGCTGACGCTGGTTTTCATTCCAACAATGTACTCTGGATTACAGTCATCACTTGTGTGGATGAAGCAACAAAGTGTGTTCATTAAAATAATGCAAACAGCATTATGGATACTAGGCTCATATATTATTTTTACAGATGTGGATAGCAAAATTTGGCAGCTAATATTTTTCATCATTATGATAATTATTGTGCCTGCTACCATTTATTTTATACAAATAAGTCTGCGTAAAGCCAGTGAAAAATTAATTGACGAAAACCAACCGCTACACATTGAAATACGTAATATTGTAAAGATTTACGATTGGGATAACCAATTTATGCGTGAGTGGAAATCGGGTTTAAATATTCGTAAACGTATTGGCCTCGATAACATATCAAGCTCTGCTAATATTTATGCACAGCTTATTTGGCAACTACCAGTTACTGCTTTTGCAGCTTATTTCATTTATTTCCACCTCGAAAGCGGATTTTGGTTTTTTATACTTCAGATGGTTTTTTACATACTAATCATCGCCTTTTGGTCTCCGCTGGTAACACATTTTACATCACCATCAAAACGGAAGTTGATTATTGTATTCAACAAATTATTATTTGGAATATTTTACTGGGGATATCCTGCTTTTGCGTTATATGGCTTTAATAACATTTATTCATTACCAGGGTTGGTAATTCCCACAGCGGTACTATGGTATCTGGCCACAGCAATACGAATAACGGCTAAAAACTTAAGAAAAAATAAAGTTGATGTTAATAGGGTAACTGGTTGGTTTAAGGGTGTTAGAAAAACATTTTACAGATTTGTTTTAGTAATTCCAGTTCTTGGTAAACAAAAAACACCATTCAAAGCTGTAACCGGAGTGAGGTTTAATATTGAAACTGGGATGTTTGGGTTGTTGGGACCAAATGGTGCTGGCAAATCAACGCTTATGCGGATAATTTGTGGGATATTAGAACCAAGCTACGGACAAATTACTATTAACGGAATTGACCTTAAAGAAAACCGGGAAGAATTACAGGGGCTTATTGGGTATCTACCACAGGAGTTTGGTATGTATGAAAATATGACGGCTTGGGATTTCTTAAATTACATTGGAATTCTTAAAAAACTCTATGATAAAGACGCAAGAATAAAGCGAATAGAATATGTATTAAAGGCAGTTCATATGTTCGATAACCGAGATGAAAAAATAGGTTCGTTTTCGGGAGGGATGAAACAGCGTATTGGCATAGCCCAAATATTATTGCACCTACCACGTATATTGGTTGTTGATGAACCAACCGCTGGTTTAGACCCAAGGGAGCGTATCAGGTTTAGAAACCTATTGGTTGAGTTAAGTAAGGATAGAATAGTTATTTTTTCCACTCATATTATCGAAGATGTTGCAAGTTCATGTTCAAGGGTGGCTGTTATGAAAACCGGAGGTGTGGTTTACTTGGGCCGACCAATCGACATGGCAGATATTGCCGAAGGTAAAATATGGACATTAAATCTGTCTATATCAGAATTTGAAAAAATTGAAAGTAGCTTAACCATTATTTATCACATCCGTGAAAACGATATGATACGAGTTAGGTGCTTAGCAGAAAAGGCACCTGTTGATGGAGCACAATCTGTTAAAGCTAACCTAGAGGATGCTTATTTATATTTGTTAAGAAAGAGTAAATAAACACACCAGTTTTTTTGACGTTAACGAACTCTAGTTTACACCATTAATTACCTTTTGTAGTTTTTTCCGAACATCCGTTGAGATACATACTAAAGCTTCATTATTTACCGAAATCATCAATGCAACAGGGTCGATTGACGAAACTTCAATGCCACCGCTTTCATGTTCTTCAACAACTATATTACATGGTAAAAATACACCAACCTTGTCTTCCAGTTGTAAGGCATCATATGCCGATTGTGGACTGCATGCACCCAGAATTTTATACTTTTTAAAATCAAGATCTAGTTTGTTTTTAAAAGTTTCTTTTACATCAATTTCTGTGAGCACGCCAAATCCTTCTTTTTTTAATTCGGCAGTTACCTTCTGAACAGCCTCTTCGAAGCTGCATCCAACTAATATCTTGCTAAAATAATAACTCATAATTTTCCTTTTGGTTTTAAAATGTTTCCTTTTGTTGTACAAAAATATTTTTTTCTGAATAACAATGATGAAAACCTTGCAAAATTATAATCACAAGCAACTTTTTAAGGATATTTAAGTCTATTATTATATGTGATAAAAATTAATAAATGTTTATCTTGCGCTTTCTTAGCAATCATACTATTTTATATTAGTCAAAATGAATAGGTTTAAGTTAGTTTTAATAATTGCCTTGTTTGCATTAGCACAACTAGTGTATGCTCAGGTGCCCATTCAAATTACCGAGCTTACTCCTGTGGATGATGAGCTTGGTTATAGTCCTGATACCCTTAAATCATGGGTGGTTAATATACTTCGTGGTCGAGGAGGAATGATTGATACCTCAACCATTACTTTTACTGGAAATTACCAGGCACTTGGACGATTTTATGATGGTGCTGATATAGGATTTGATAAAGGACTTATTATTTCAAATGGTAGGGTTGAAAATGCAATGGCACCAAATGGCACTGGTTCAATGTCAGATATTTTTAATGAGGTTAACCCACTTAGTCCCTCAGGCGACCTTGACTTATTGGGTATGTATAATACTATTTTTGGTGCAATGGGGGGCAAGGATACACTAATACATTATACTGGCGATGCTGCTGCATTGGAGTTTGTTTATATTCCTTTTGGAGATCAGCTTACCATGGATTATGTATTTGCATCCGAAGAATATCCTTCCACAAGTTTTCAAACCGGACCTGCGGATCAGGATATGACTGATTTTCCAAACACTCCTCAAATATTCGACTTATTTGCAATATCAATTGAAAATAATCCTTCATTTCGAAATCGTGCTTTTACAGATCCTACTCTTATTGGAGGTGGACCACCCGAACCTCAGAGGTGGGTTACTGTTCAGCATATTAACGAAAACAGTAGTTCTTCATATTTTCAACCAAATCCCAACGCACCTCCACTTGGGTTGGCACTTGGTACACAATTTGATGGCTTAACCAAAACTGTTGGAGATTTAGGCCCTCTTCTAATAAAAAGAAACGATGCCATACCATGCGGTAGATATAATGTTAAAATTGTAATTGAAGATTTTCTATGGATTAGCCCTGATACATCTCAAACACCAGATGGTTATCAAATAAATTCAGCAGTATTTTTAAATAAAAATAGCTTACGAAGTAATTTACAGGTAACTAATACTGAATTCTCCGACTGGTCGGTTGAATATCACTTTACAAACAATTTATTTGAAGGAGATCTCATTGAGAATTGTAACCAAATAATAGCCACCTTCACACTGGATGACCCCATTAATATAGATTATTCAATTCCTTTTAAAATAGAACTACCTGAATTTAGAAATCGGGTTGAGGTTGCTTATGATGGTGGAGATGTTATTACTAATGATTCAATCACTTTTTTGGCTGGCGAAACCGAAAAGGTAATTGTAATTTCAGCAATTAATCTTGATGCTGATTATCCAAACATTACTTTTATGTATCCCGAAAATCCATGTGATTGGCCAGGGCCTTTTGGAGGTGGATATATGGGCAGAATACATTTTAATCTCAGAAACAATGAGCCCATTTCATTTACAGTAAATCCAAAAGAGTATGAGGCTTATTGTAAAGAAACCATTGAACTTACAATAACTGACATTACCCAAAATGGTGTAACACCATTATATTATTATTGGGATGGGGATCTGGTGTCCAACGAAATTATTAATTATCAAGTACAGTCAAGCCCCGATTTGGTACCAGTACTTGTAAAAGATGGTTGTGGTAACGAATCAAATGCACAGGTTAAAATTAATAATAAACCAATTATTCTTGAGCCAATACTTGATGCATTTTTGTGTGGTCCGGGACAATCTGTTACAGTGCCTGTTACTACCCAAAATCCAAACTACAGTGATTACACCATTGATAATGTGAAATGGTGGAAAGTGAGCCCTTATTTGGATTTAGGCAATGTTCCGGGTAACGAAATTCTTGTGTTGTATGATAATGCTGTGGGTGCTGATATTTGGACCTGTGGATTTGAAATAACCGATTGTTGTGGAGGAACAACCATAGGAACTTTTTTAGTAAACCAATCTGAATTAACACTCGGTAGTGATGTTACAATTTGCAATGGCGAAGACAAAACATTGGTTGCAAATGCAATGGCTCAATCTTATAGCTGGTTTGCCACAAATGACCCCGGCACTATATTATCAACTACTAACTCGGTTACAGTTAGTCCTTCAGTTACAACTGAATATACTTTACGCATAATGGACTTATGTGATGTTGTACAAGAAGCAACAATAACGGTTAATGTTGATTTATTTGTACCTCAAATTACTATCGACCCTGTGAGTGCTGAAATTTGTCCTAGTGAAACCATTGTACTTACTGCTAATTTAGCACTTGAGTGGAACTGGATGCCTGGTGGCGAAACTACCCAGTCAATTACATTAAATCCAACAATTCCAAATACATATTTATATACTTTAACTGCATCATCAGAGTTTTGTTTTGATAAAATAGCAACAGCATCATTTGAAGTTTTTCCAACTCCAGTTGCCGAATTTAGTTTTGCACCAGATGACGATGCGTGTACAGGTGAGCCAATTACCTTTAGTTATGCAGATATTGTAACCAACGAAACCTTTGAATGGACCTTTGGTGATGGAAGTTCAATTAACAATCAGCCAAACCCAACTCATACATATGTTAATTCTGGTACTTATACTGTTCTTCTTCATGTGGATAAATATATCTGTGAAAACGACACAACAATGGAGCTAATCATAAATCCTCTTCCTTCGCCTGATTTTGATGCAAGTGTGTTTGAGGGATGTTTACCAGTTGATGTGAATTTTGATGATTTATCAAACGATGTTACACTAGGAGCTAATTATGAATGGGTATTTGGTGATGGAGCAACAAGTGATGATGATGGCAACACATCGCACACTTATACTGAAGCAGGTATTTTTGATGTGAGCTTAACAATTAGCAATACTCAGCGATGTGCCGAAATCATTATTAAACCAAATTTAATACAGGCCAACCCAAACCCTGATGCTGATTTTGATGCAGAACCACATATTACCACGCTCGATACCCCAACCATTGAGTTTAGTGATCTTAGCTTAAGTGATTCCACAATAAGTGATTACGAATGGATTTTTGGTGATGGCGAATCAAATTATGATAATGGCAATACATCACATACTTATACACAGGCAGGTGATTATACTGTTGAAATGTATATTGAAACTATCAATGGGTGTGTAGATTCTACTTCCATACAGGTTGCCCTAACAGAAGAGGTAAGATTATTTATTCCAAATGCATTTACTCCAAATAATGATGGTGTAAATGATGTTTTTGAAATAAAAGGAACCCCCATTGCCGATTTCAATTTATATATTTTTGATAGGTGGGGAGCCATTATTTGGAGCACACATAATTACGAAGTACATTGGGATGGAAAAACTAAAGAAGGTAATTTAGTTCCTTCAGGTACATATGTTTATCAAATTAGTGGAACAGATTATCGTCATCAGGTTATTAATTATAAAGGGATGGTAACTGTTGTTAGATA
>JASFZK010000034.1:0-5932 GCA_045267845.1 Bacteroidota bacterium
AGCTTTACGTGTTGTTAAATCAATGCCCAATTGGACCCCTGGCACGACAAACAAAAAACCTGTACGTGTAAAATACACCCTTCCAATTAAGTATCAATTACAGTAATTTTTTTTACCACAACCAACTAAGTATTTAGTTGGTTGTGGTAACTATATTAACAATCACAAAATTAACAGCACAGCTTTCAAACCACAATCCTAACTTCAGTACCACTTCCAGTACCATCATCATCAAACAAATCTACAAGCCTATAAGTAATACTACGGTTATTTAGCTTGTTATAACCCTCAATAATATTTGAAACAATACTAAGTCCTTTTCGTGTTCCGCTAGTCTTTAGTATTTTTGATTGCTTACGACCAACTCCATTATCAATAATAGTAATCACAATATTACCTGAAATATTTTTTACCAGAATATCAAGCCTCCTATTACTTGTTTTATGGAGCAATCCATGCTTTACAGCATTCTCCACAAAAGTAAAAATAAGAGAGTGAGGTATTTTAATGGCGTCTAAATCAATACCTTCATCTGCTTCAATCGTGAAATTCAAGTCATTGTCAAAACGTCTCTTTTGTAAGATTAAATAATCCTTTATAAATTTAAGCTCTTCATCCAAACTTGTTTCAACTTTATCAGCATATTCAAGTCCGCGGTGGATAAGTGAGGCAAATCTGCCAAAATAATATTGGGCATCATCCTTATTTTCTTTTGCAAACATGTAGCCAATATTATTGAGGGTATTTAACATAAAGTGCGGCTCTAGCTGTTTTTTTGAAATAGCCAATTGTTGTCTCATCAAATGTTTTTCAGCTTCAAACTTCTGCTGTGCAAGTTTGTTCTGCCCCTTTTGCAAAAGCCAAAAAACGACAAAAAGAAGAAAATATATTCCTAAATATGCAGGGTATTTTAAAAGATAATATTTTGATTTACTATATTCAATATGATAGATAATATTCTCGGCTTGAAGTACAATTATAGTTGGTTTGCCCAGTTCTTTCTTTAAATTAACATGCCATTCTAAAGTATGTTTCGATTCAGGCAAATCTACAATAGTTGATTCTTTTAATGATGATCTATAAATAACAAGTTTATCAGGGAAGGGTCTATTTGCAATAAACAACATCTCTTTTTTACCATCATCATCAATATCTAACAATAAACCTGTATACCTATTGATAATTAATCCTTCAAAATTGGGTTCACTAATAAAACGAATATTTAATGAAGTGTCTGTGATAAACACTTTCCCCTGTGCATCTATCAAATAAATATCTTTATCATTACCGTTTAATGGGTTAATTAGCGCCAAACTCTCATGCTCATCATAAGGCACCAGTCTTTCGTTTATCAAACTACCTTTGCTATCAAATATTTGTAGTAAACTCCCATTGGTTTCATTCCTAACAGATTTACAATCAAAAGCAGTAACAATATATTTTTCACCTTCAATTGTATAAAAAACAGTGGATAAACCTCCAAACATACCACTAAACATAATTGGAGGAAAAAGAAAACCTAAACTGTCTGCCGGATTTAGCACCATTAGCCACGAACAGCTATCGGAGTATGGCATTTCATAATGAATGTTATCAACAGCTGACATATTTCCTGTAATCTCATCAACTCCATCGCCATTTAAATCCATATGATTGATTCCGTAACTAAAGCCGGATGCACTTAATGGAGATATTGAAAGTAAATCATTTGCAATGTCATATGCAAAAGTATTTCGTGGTTTATTTGAAAATCCACTAAATACAGTAAAGATGAACTCATCTTTGCCGTCATTATTCACATCCATTGTTTTGGTATCTACTACAAATGCATCTACGTTATCAACTTTGAACATTTTTGTTCGGCAAATAAACTTATCTTCAAAGTCTAGCCCATTATCAACTAATAACTCTTTTGCATTTAAGAATAGAGAATCGCCCACTCTTGTAATACAGTAAACTTCTTTATAACCGTTATGATTATAATCACCAAAAAAAAGTTTTTGACGTATCAACCAATGTCCTCGCAAATTCCATTGATTTATTATTTTATCATCATCTTCGAAATATGATATTGCAGGAGTTTCCCCACCCGGATTATTTAATGAACGAATTTCCTCACTTATACCATCATCATCCAAATCATGATAATATATTTTGTTGTTTTCACCTACCAACTTTGTTTTAACAATATCAGCATTGTATTTCTGAAAATAATTAGGTGTAAAATACAGGATTATAAAAAATGAATATAGAGCAAGCATTGGTGGGCGCACTGTAAAAAACAGTACATTACTATAGTTAAAATTAGGTTTTAGTGGGTTTATCATTAACCTGTTAGGTTTTACGCGTAAAAATATGGAATTCCTGACAATTGAGCAGTAGTATTTAAAACTTATTATTTTTGGTTATTTGGTTTTACACATCGTATCACGCACGGCAACGATTGCAGTGGTAGCTTTTTGAAAGCTCAATGATGGTTTGCATTAGTAAACGCAGGCGAAGGAACGGAGCCAGCGGATTACTTACGCAACCGCAATTGGGATAAGAAAACTAATACCAAATAACCATCAAAATGATCCATAAAATCTTTATCTTTTCCATCTTAATATTATGATATATTTCTTCCGTAGCTTGGGCTATGCAAGAAATATCTCATTTCAATAAGAAGAAAAATATTTTGATTTAAAAGGATTATTTTGATAGCTAATTGGTATAAAACGGAAAGCGTGTTTAGCTGCCGGAATATTTTCATGTAGGCAGATTAGCCGCATAAAAAATATAAATAAGAATTAAAGCAAATGCCTAAACGGCAACAACAACCATTCAAATAGCTTATTAATCAGCGATCTTTTTTTCCAATGATTGAAGTCGAACTTTACCGAGTCGCTAATGGTAATTTTCACATGAGCATTAACCTGTTTTGCAATATCCTTATTATCGCCAACTAACATAATTTCGTACATATATCTAAAACTACGATAATCGAAATTAGAGGAGCCAATTGCAAATATTTTTTTATCAATAAGCATCATTTTGGCATGAAGATTATTAAGCTCATAAAACATAATGTTAACACCAGATTTATATAATGTACCAAAATATTTATTTCGAAGTATATCAATAAGCGAAACATCAGAATGTCTAGGCAAAATAATAGTTACGCTAACGCCACGATGTGCTGCATCCATTAGTGCTTTTCGAAGAAAAAACCCAGGCAAAAAGTAAGGGGTCTCGATAGTCACTCTCGTTTTAGCACTTTTAATAAGTTTTATAAACTTGCTGTTAATCTGCTTACGGGCAATGGATGGAACATCTCTAATAATTTCGAAGTTACCAAATTTAACCAGCCGTGATGTTGCTGCCTTGTGAAAAGTATATTTATTGTAATTTAAAAAATCCTGATTAAACAACTTTACAAAGGCAACTGTTATATCGCTCTTCATACGAAGTACCGATTCGCGCCAATTCATATTATAACCAGTAATATTTGACGATCCAATGTAGGTTATTTCATCATCAATCAAAAGTAACTTACGGTGGTTTCGCCTGTGCCCCCGAGTGAAAATATCAGTATTGAATTTTATTTTCTCAAAAAACCTAACCTCACCATTAAACTTTATCAATTTCTTAAAATATTCATGATCTATTGGTCCTGCCCCCCAGTAATCAATTAACACTTTAATCTTAAGGCCTTCTTTTGCTTTTTTTGTTAATGCACGCCTAAAACGTTCACCTATAACGTCCTTACCAATTCTAAATGTTTCTAAGTATATGTATTTCTTTGCATGTTCAATGTCAGCAATCATCTCATTGTAATACTGCAATGGGTCAGCAAAAAGATGATATGGTTCGATTACTTGCATTATTTTCTTTTTATTCGCAGAAACAATATATAAATAAACAGTATTGATATTACCACACCACCAAGCCCGGTAAGCAGAAGTTTGTATTTATTAATCTCAACTTGTTGCTCTTCATTTTCCTTAATTAATTGCATGCTTTCGCGGGTACTTTCTTCTACTTTGTACTTCACCTCCATTTCAATCATTTCCAACTCATGCAGCTTATTAATTAGTGAATCCTTACCTATTGACAATAATCGATAATAGTTTTCAAATTTATTATAGTCTCCTTGTTTGGCGTAGCAATGTATGAGAGCTTCATAATTATCGGCAATAAAATCAACTTGTCCATTTTCTTCAGCCATCTTCAAACTACTTACAAAATAGCCAATGGCTTTATTAATTTGATCCGAATTTTGGTAAAGCTCACCCAAATTATATTTTACCATCACAACACCCGTTGGCACACCTAATTCGGTGTACATTTTCAAGCTATAATCAAAGTACTTGAGTGCCATACTATGATCTTCCATATTTGCATATAGTGTACCCAAATTATTATTTAACAAGGCAATGCCAACTTTATCCTCAACACTATTTTTTAGCTGAAGAGCCTCATTATACAAATTCAAAGCCAATTTATAATCCTTAAATTCAAAATTATATACCTCTCCCATATTTGAAAGAACCTGCGAAAGAGCCCTCTTGTTTCCGGTTCTATAATATAGTTTTTTTGCTTTTTGATAATATTCGAGAGCCTTATCAAACTTATTCCACTTACCATAAATAATTCCAATACTATTGTACGAATATGCAATTCCCTCAGTATCTTTTATTTCGGTAAATATTAACAACGCTTGGTAATACTTATCAATGGATTCCTGAAAACTACCTCGATGAAAACTTATATTCCCAATTTGGATTAGCGAAATAGCCATTCCTTCCTTATTATCGAGCTCCACTTCCATATCGTAGGATTGCACAAGGTATTCGGTGGCCTTATCAAAATCTGCCCACTTCTCATAAATAAGCCCAATATTATTCAGGCAATTTGCTTGCCCTTTTTTATCATGAATTTGCTCATAAACAGTCAAACTTTGTTTAAAATAAGTGAGAGCGATGTCCATATTCCCCGAAAAATAACTACTTATACCCAGCGATTTTAATATCAACGCCTTTAAACTATTATTATTCAGCTCCTCAGCCAGGTTAAGCGCCTTAGTACCATAATCAATACAATCGTTAAACATAATATTTCTATACGCTTCCGAAAGAGTCAATAACGTTTGTGCCTTTTCCTCATCATGCACCACCAGCAGCTGTGCCTGTAAGCTGTCAAGTTCGTGCATTGGCGATGCACCCATGCTTGCCGCTCGAATCATGATGAACAATATAACTAGTAAATATCTACGCATTTCCGCAAATTTAGTAAAAGAAACCCAAATTATCTAATAGAAAATAATTGTATTTATAATAGGTGTTTTTGTTTGGGCAGACTAACTGGCTTTACGCTTGTAGTTGTTTCATACCGATTGTATTTTTGTAAGGTTGTACGTTAGCTACGTTCCTACGCTTACGCTAACCAACAAAAACAACATCGGTATTTCATCAATCTACCACTTCAATCCAGGCCGCAAATCCCAGCTTCGACTTAAAGTTTAATCATTTTATTTCTAAATTGATTACAATACTAATTTTACGAAATATCCAAAGCAATAGAGATTTGCCAAATAGGCCTATCTTACTAATTATCTATTTTTTAATGTTGCTGCAATAAATGTGATTGTAGTAAATTTAGAATATCTTTACTTTTTTCAATAGTATTGCAACACACTTAAACTGTATCTTTGTAAAAATTCAAAAACAAATAGTAGTATGATAAAGTCAATGACTGGTTACGGCAAAAAAGAAGCCATCACCGAAAGCTTTAAAGTAACCGTTGAAATTCGCACACTAAATAGTAAACAACTTGATATTAATCTTCGTATACCCCAAATATTAAAAGAAAAAGAAATTGAAATCAGGAAAGCCATTGGCTTAGTATTGCGAAGAGGCAAAATTGACACATTCGTTTCCGTTGAGCAAAATTC
>JASFZK010000035.1:0-10234 GCA_045267845.1 Bacteroidota bacterium
ATTAATATGTTGGATGGGGAAATTATTTTTGAGAAGGCGAATGGAAAGGGGTAGGAAAGGTTAGAGGTGCTCCCGGCTGTCATTTCGAGGGAAACGACCGGAGGAAGTGATGAGAAATCTCCTCTGAACAGGGGTTAGAAAGTTTAGTATGCGGCTAGAAAGAATCTGGTTGAGGAGTTGAGTAAGACTAGAATGTTAGTTTTTAAAGAATAATTGGAACTTTAAATATAAACAAATGATTTGGCATAATTTGAAATTTATAATTCGGAGAATTTTTAACGAGAAAGCTTTCTACGGAATAAATATTTTCGGATTAGTAATTGGAATTTTTTCATTCTTGGTTCTATTTGTTTATGTGGCAAACGAAAAAAGTTTTGATAAACATTTTGATGGCTATAATTATATATATCGAGTTATTTCAACCCCGGAAGGCATGGATGGTACACCTTGGGCACGAAGTTTGGGAATAATAAATAAAGCTGTTGCAACAATTCCTGAAGTTGAAGAATCCACACAGTTTTCATATTGCCAACTGGGAACCATTAACATTAACGATGAGTCTGTTAAGGTGGAAGATATTATGTCGGTTGATGCGAGTTTTATTAAACTGTTTTCGGTTGAAAGTAAAATTGGAAACCTATCAGAAATATCAAATCCAAATACTGCTTTTATTTCGGAGGACTTTGCGAAGAAATATTTTAAAGATGAGAATCCCATAGGGAAATATATTGATGTAGAAGCATTACAATATCGTCGTGATTTGGGTTTATATGAAATCAGGGGAGTGGTTAAAAACACACATCCCAAAACGCATTTTAACTATCATATTTTACTTTCGCAAAAAGGTGCTTTAAATGAACGATACACTTCATTGCCTGATAGAAAAATACATTGGGTTTACAATTACGTTAAACTTAAAAGTGATGCTATACCAAAGCAAGTTGCCAACAAATTACTTAGCTATTTTAATGAAAGCAGCTTAAAGCAAACTCGCGGTCCAAAGGATTATAATTTTAGCCTTATTCCACTCGCTGATATCCATTTAAAATCGAATTATCGTTTTGAATTAGAAGAAAGTTCAAGCAAAATAAATATCGAACTGTTTATAATTATCTCGCTGGTTATTTTATTGGTTTCAGTATTAAACTTTATAAACTTAACGATAGCCAAATTAATAAAACGCACAAAAGAACTAGGTTTGAAAAGGTCGTTTGGCGCAAGTAAAATTCAGCTAATCAGCCAAATTTTATTTGAAGTTTTAATCCTATGTATTATATCAATTGTGGTATCACTTTTCTTTATAGAATTTGCAAAGCCTACTATTAATCAATACTTTGAAATTGATTTCCACATTTATTATTCGGAACCTATAGTTTACCTGAGTATAATTGGTGTTCTGGCTGTTTGTCTTGGGTTAACAGCACTTTTTGTTACTCTTTTTCTATATCGAAAAACTACTACCACAGATATTCTTGCTGAAAGAAATAATTTCAGCGGGAGTAGAATTTTGAAATCGTTATTGGTTTTTCAAGTTACCGTGGTTATTATTCTAATTTCAAGTACATTTTTGGTGAATAAACAGATTAGGTTCATTTCGGATAAATCATTGGGTTTCGACAAAGAAAATGTTGTGGTACTACACCTTATAGATCGTTCGAAAGATGCCGCCATTTTTGCCAACGAATTAGAAAAACAGAGTATTGTTGCATCTGTTGGATTTACGGCACAACATTTTGGATATCCAGCTCAAAGCTTTCCGCTTGAGGGTTTAGAAATTGATGGCACTGCAGAATTTGTTTTTGCAAATTACAATTACCTTAAAACAATGAATATCCAGTTGATTGAAAATTGGATAATTCCATCTGCTGATACCATTTCAGGAATGGTAATTAATGAGCATCTATACAAGCGCCTTATGGAAAAACACGGAAGTATGGAAGCTTTAAATGCATTCACTCTAAGCCAGGAAGTTGAGCCTGACCAAATGCGGGTAAATTTTATTGGGGTTGTCAACGATTTTAACTACCAATCGGCACACGAGGAAATTGGTGATTTTGCATTTTTACTAGGTGAATCGCAACACAGATCTCGATTTATTCATATTCGTCTATACCCCGGGAACTTAAAAACTTCCATGAATAAAATAAATCAAATTTGGAATATTCATTACCCAGGGCAGGAATTTAATTATTTCTTTATGGATGAAAAAATTGCTCAACAGTATAAAGCAGAAACAATTCTTAGTCGTATTCTTTTTACTTTTTCGGCTCTTGGGATACTAATCAGTATTATTGGAATAAGTGCTCTTTCACTTTTTATTTCTCAGCAACGCACCAAAGAAATTGGCATCCGTAAAGTTAACGGAGCATCAATTTTTGAAATAATACAAATGTTAAACAAAGATTTCGTCAGGTGGGTAGCACTAGCATTTATAATAGCTGTTCCAATTTCATACCTCACTATGCAGAAATGGCTTGAAAATTTTGCATACAAAACCACGATTAGCTGGTGGATATTTGCCTTGGCAGGTGTATTTGCTTTGAGCGTTACCTTGCTTACA
The DNA here is from genome assembly GCA_045267845.1 of Bacteroidota bacterium. GTDB lineage: Bacteria > Bacteroidota > Bacteroidia > Bacteroidales > F082. Next base: position 2,561 of record JASFZK010000035.1, read on the forward strand.
GTCAGTTGGCAAAGTTGGCAAGCAGCAACTAAGAATCCGGTTAAGGCATTGAGATATGAGTAGGTTGGGCGGGGGTTGAAAGGTTGGAGAGTTGGAAAGGTTAAAAGGTTAGTTAATACGTTTTTTTTTTTGATTTTGAAACATTCAGATAGATAATGATTAAACAATACATAAATATAGGTTTAAAACGCTTACTGGCTTTTAGGGTTTATTCTATAATAAACATTGTGGGTTTTGGTATAGCAATTGCTGTTTCTATAGCAATACTACTATTCACTAACTATCATTTTAGTTTCGATAATTACATAAGCGATGGCGAAAACAGCTACCGCATTATTTCCCGGTATGGCGATGGCACATACATGGCCAATACTTTTGCTTGTTTTGATGATGTATTAGTTGATTGTCCTGAAGTAGCCTCGCATACCATTGCTTACAATATCCATCATATTGATGAGGTGTATGTTAACAATGATAAAATTAAGTGTAACGAATTAATTTTTGCAAATGCTTCATTCCTGGATTTTTTCTCAGCAGAAATGATTAAGGGTGATAAGCAATCTATCAATCAGCCAAATACAATGTTTGTTACACCTGAAATGGCAAAAAAACTATTCCCTGATAAAGAGGCGATAAATCAGACTGTGTTTGTAAAATCGTTTACTTCTAACAGGGATAGTTTAATAGGCTTTACAATATTAGGAATTATTGAACCGCTACCCCATACTTCACATTTAGGTTATGAAATTTTACTATCACAAAAAGGGCACTTTAGCCAAACTGTAGAAAACGTAAAAGCCAGAAAAGTTTTTGCCGGAGCAGTTTATGTAAAACTGTTTCCTAATACAAATATTGAAGAATTAGAGCAGGGTATCAAACAAAAAGTGGCACACATATTGAAAGGAGCACACGGGCCACCAATGGATGTTATTAATCACAAACTACAACCCATTTACGACATTCATTTTTCAACTGATACAACAAATGAATTACGCCCTACAGTGCGTCTTTCATCCTTGTACATCCTGCTTTTGGTAGGCTTATTAATTTTTGCAATAGCCACCATAAATTTTATAAATATTCATATTGCCCGAGCATCATTTCATCACAAACAGTCAAATATAATTGTATTTCTTGGTGGCAGTAAAAAGCATCTTTTCAGTAATACTTTTATTGAAGTGATACTTTCAGTAACTTTTAGTTTTTTAATAGCATTAATATTTTTGATTGTTTTTAGCGAAACACTTACGAAAACTTTTTTTATAGATTGGAATATTTCGTTTCACAGCTCTGAGTTATGGTCAGTTACTGTGGGTTTGTATTTAATTGTAGCCATATTGGTTTCTTTATTTTGTGCTTCAATATTTATTAAAAATACAAGCCATTTTCAACAAATTAAATTAGCCATTCCGCTGGTGGTTTTTCAATTCGTACTAGTTATTGCATTGATAGGATTTACAATTCTAATTAACAAACAAATGCATTTTGTAGTTCAAAAGGAACTGGGCTATTCAAGTGAAAATGTTCTGATTATTGAAATTCATCAAAGAAATGCAAAGGTCAATACTTTCAGAAATGAACTCTTAAAACTTCCAGGAATTATTAGTGCAGCAACTGTACAACAATATCCGGGTTACCGTCTGCAGGATATGAATTTTTCAGATGGCGAAAATTCATTTCCATTCAAGTTTGGATTTTTAGATCAATATGCTATCAATACACTTGACATCAACACACTTCAGTATTTTAAAGCTGCAAAAGAAGCGGCTACAAACGGATGGTATATCAACCAAATATTTTATAATAAGCTTAAAGAATATTATAGTGAAGAACAGATTGCAGCAGGTGATTTTTCTGGAAATGAGAGCCAAACAAGCGATAACAGTCTTCAGGAGTTTGAAATATTGGGGGTGATGAGTGATTTTCATTATGCCTCACTGCATTCGAAGATTGAAAACTTTGCCTTTTTTGTACCCGAACCTGATTCGAGATACTTTCGTTTTTTGCTTATCAGGATTAATCAAGCAGAGAGTACGGCTTTACTAAAGGATATAGAGAGGAAAATGTTAGAAATCTATCCCAGGAAGTCTTTCAATTATCAATTTCTTGATGAGCAATTAAACAATAAATATCATTCTGAGCAAAGCATGTTAAAACTGATTAATTCATTTTCTGTATTAGCCATTATTATTGCATGCTTAGGTTTAATAGGCCTTTTACTACTTATGATAGAGAAACGCACTAAAGAAATTGGCATACGAAAAGTAAACGGTGCAACAGTTTATGAGATAGTAAAAATGCTTAATGCTTATTTCATAAAATGGATAGCATTGGCATTTGTAATAGCCACACCAATAGCCTGGTATGCAATGGAAAAATGGTTACAGAACTTTGCATACAAAACCGAATTAAGTTGGTGGATATTTGCTTTGGCAGGATTGATTACAATAGTTATTGTATTACTCACAGTAAGTTGGCAAACATTTAGAGCGGCACAAAAGAACCCGGTGGAGGCGTTGAGGTATGAGTAGTATTAACTTAGTTTTAAATAAATAATAGTATGTTTAAGATATACATTAAAATATTAATAAAGGATATTCTGAATAATAAAGTTTATTCATTTTTAAATATTTTCGGATTAGTATTAGGTCTCTCAGCATTTCTGTATATCATAGCATATGTTTCGTACGAAACAAATTATGATAATTTTCATACAAAAGCAGATAGGACATTCAGATGCGTTTGTTTTGCTAAAATGGGTGAAACTGTGGATAATATTCCAAGGTCAGAAGTACCGTTAGCTGCTGCCATTAAAAACGACCTTCCTGAAGTAGAAGCTGCTACAAGGCTATACGTATTACCAAATATATACACACAGTATAAGAAACAAAAGTTTATTGAAACCGAAATATGGTTCGCAGATGCAAATATTTTTGATGTATTCGATTTCAATATTATTGAAGGGAACAAAGCTACCGCTCTTTCAAAACCAAATTCTATTTTGATTACACTTAAAACTGCAAAGAAATATTTTGGGAATGAAAACCCTTTAGGAAAATCAATCATTTTGGGTAATAATAAAGTCAATTATGAAGTAACCGGGGTTTTAGATAACCTACCATCTAATTCCCATTTACAATTCGATTTTTTAGCATCATTTTCTTCACTTGCAATACATAAAAATAATCAGTGGCTCAACCTCGGAAATACTTACACATACATTGTAACAAAAAAAGGTATTGATATTGAAAAGTTTGGACAAAAATTTAATACTTGTATGAACAAGTATGAAGAGCCGGTTATAAAATTACTTTTTGGATCATCATTAGATGAATTTAAAAAACAGGGGAACTTCATTAATCGTGAACTTCAACCATTACAAAAAATCCATTTAAATTCAACTTTTCCGGAAGAATCAGAAACTTACGGAAATCCACGTTTCCTGATAATTCTTGGAATAGTAGGATTTCTGATTTTAATTATTGCCTTATCTAACTTTATTAATCTCAGTACGGTAAGAGCTTCTTATAGAACTAAGGAAATAGGGATGAAAATGGTCTTAGGCTCAACAAGAAAAAATATAGCATTTCAAATCTTTTATGAAACATTCATTTATTCCATTTTAGCACTTATTATTTCAATTGTTTTCCTTATTGTTGCCCTACCACTATTGAATAAATATCCCGGAATAATAATAACTCCTGATTTCTTTTTGAATAAAGATGTGCTGTTAACAATTATTTTTATACCAATTTTAACAACTATTTTGGCAGGAAGCTATCTCGCATTTGTTATCGCAAGATTTAAGCTGATAGACATTGTAAAAGGAAAATCCTATACAAATAAACAAAATCCGTGGGTTAAAACCGGATTGGTTTTACTACAATTTATTATTTTTATTGTATTGATATTTAGTACAATAATTATAAATAGGCAGATAGTTGATCTACGCAGCCGGTATCCAGGATTTGAAAAAGAAAATGTACTTGTCGTTAAAAACATGTATTATTTGGGCAATCAGGCCATTAGCTTTAAAGGCGAACTAAATAATGAACCATCAATTGTTTCGACATCTTTTTCTTCCACACTACCTTCCATAGAACATTTTGCCGGAAATGCATTCGGTGCCAGAGGAAGTGATAAAAAACATTTCATGACTCATATTAAAGTGGATCCAGATTTTCAGAAAACACTTAATGCTATTATGCTAGACGGTCGTTTTTTTACCGACAGTTTAAATTCGGAAGGGAATAACGCTGTTATTAATGAAGAAGCAGCCAAAATGTTGGGTTGGTCTAATAGTAAGGATAAATATATCTACGATTACAGTGACATGGAGGATTTTAAAGTAATCGGTATTATTAATAACTTCCACATGAAATCCTTACGTGAAAAATCAGTGCCCTTGGTTATCAGATTAACAGAAACAAGCAACTATCTGTCAATAAGGTTATATCCGGGGAATACTGTAAAAACACTAAATACTGTAAAAAAGAAATGGGAAAAATTTAACAGCGATGCTCCTTTCGAATATTTTTTTCTTGATGAATCATTTTATGCTCAATACAAATCAGAAGAGCGATTAGCATTATTAATTGGTGCTTTTACTATGATTGCAATATTAATCGCATGCTTCGGCTTATTTGGTTTGATTTCATATACTACAATGCAAAAAACCAAAGAAATAGGTATACGCAAAGTAAACGGAGCAACAGTTTATGAAATAGTGCATATGCTAAACAAAGACTATATTATTTGGGTAGCAATAGCTTTTGTTATTGCTAGCCCCATAGCCTATTATGCCATGAGTAAGTGGTTGCAAAATTTTGCTTATAAAACTGAACTTAGTTGGTGGATTTTTGCACTTGCCGGAGTTATGGCCCTACTAATTGCACTTATCACAGTAAGTTGGCAATCATTTAAAGCAGCACGCAAAAACCCTGTTGAAGCCTTAAGATACGAATAATAAAATTGAATGAAAATAAACATTTAAAAACATAGTACCATGATTAAAAACTATATAAAAGTTACAATAAAAAATCTTATTAATAGTAGAGTATATTCTTTAATAAGTATTTCCAGCCTTTCAATCGGATTAGCAGTTGTTATATTGCTATTCTTATATGTTTCGCATGAACTAAGCTACGACCGCTATCACGAAAAATCAGATAATATGTATAGACTGTGCCAGGAGATTCATCCTTATCAAGCTCCAGGAGCAGCAAAAGAATTGGCGGATAATTTACCTGAAATTAAAAACTATGCAAGGATACTTCCAAGAGATAATATTCTTGTTCAAGTTGATGATCAGCGATATAAAGAAGATCTAGTCGCTTGGGTTGATGCCGAACTATTTGAGATATTTTCATTCGAATTTATCGATGGAAATGTTCAGAATTCCTTGCAGCAACCAGGAACTGCAATTATCACTGAGGAAACAGCCCGTAAATATTTTGGTGACGAAAATGCTGTAGGAAAAATATTTAAAGTGAGTGGCGAATACGATTATACCGTAGTAGGTGTAATAAAAGATATTCCACCAAACTCACATTTTACCTTTGATCTTTTTTTAACGCTTGCTGATGGAAACATGATGTTTGGTGATGACTGGATGGGTAGTTGGGGCTGGCTGAATTTTCTTGTCTATTTTGAAATGCAAGATCAATTCTCAAAACCAGAATTTGAAACTAAGGTAAGTGAATTAATGAATGCCCACAACCGCCCTCAAGATCTACCCGTACAATTTACTGTTCAAAACATAGCAGATATTCACCTTTATTCGTCTCATTTTCTAGGTGATATTCAACCTCAAAATAGCATTATGTATGTATTGATTTTTTCAGGCATCGGTCTGCTTATTTTGCTTATTGCCAGTTTCAATTACATAAATTTATTTACTGCCAATGCCACTACTCGGGTTAAAGAAATAGGTGTTCGAAAAACATATGGAGCCTCCCGTAAACAGCTGGCAATGCAATATTTATCTGAATCGATGATAGTGTTTTTTATTTCATTTTGTATTTCACTGGTTCTTGTATGGTTTAGTTTACCACTATTTAACGAACTCTCCGGAAAAGCATTGTCATTCTCCATTCTCGGCAATCCGGATATTCTTTTAAGCCTGTTGGGTATTATGTTTGTTACGAGTATTCTCGCAGGATCTTACCCTGCCTTTGTTTTGTCTTCTTATAGTCCAACTAAAGTGATGAAGTCATCTAAAAGTGGCTTTGGTTCTGCGTTTCAAATCAAAAAAGTTTTAGTAGGTGCTCAATTTACCATTGTAATTGTTTTAATAGCTAGTTCAATAGTTATGTTTCGACAAATTAGTTTTTTACAAAATAAAGATCTTGGCTTTGATAAAGAAGCTGTACTTACTACGATTTTTGATTTTGGCGATGAAGCTAAATACAACACTTTAAAGCATGCCTTGCTTCAGCAAAGCTTTGTTTCAAGCGTTTCTGTTGCAAGTCTTATCCCGTCAGGTTCACTCGGTAATGTAGGTGGAGTTTTACCGGAAGGTCAAACAGAAAGCATTGCAATTCCGTATGTACATATTAACTTTGATTATTTTAGAACATTGGGTATTAAACCAATACAAGGGCGATTATTTTCCGATGAGTTTAAAACAGATGCCACAGAGTCTATTATTCTGAACAAGGCTGCTGTTGCCCTAATGGGTTTAGAAGGAGATCCTATAGGTCAGACTATCAAATGCAACTGGCCAAGTTCACACAGAAAAGTGGTCGGAATTATTGATGACATTAACTTTGAATCGCTTTATAATAAAGTTAAGCCAGCCGTTTTTTTAATCGAATATTCACTGGCTTATCATCTTATTGTTAAAGTAAAGCCTTCGGATGTGGTAACTTCGGCAGATGCTGTTACTGAGATTTGTCAAAGTATCTATCCCAATGAAATCATTGAATTTACTTTTTTAGATCAAATTCTGGAACAACGCTATCAAAAAGACAGTAAGACTTTTCAGCTCATGGGATTTTTTGCTGCATTAGCAATCTTTCTAGCCAGTATGGGATTATTGGGAATGGCTTCTTTTATAATTACAGGTCGAACCAAAGAAATAGGCGTTCGAAAAGTAAATGGAGCAACTGTATCAGAGCTCATGCAAATGCTGAATATTAGTTTTATAAAATGGATGATAATATCATTTATAATAGCTACTCCAATAGCATATTACGGCATGAATAGTTGGTTGGAAAACTTTGCTTATAAAACTACACTTAATTGGTGGGTATTTGCTTTGGCAGGATTAATTTCTTTAGTTATAGTGTTACTAACCGTAAGTGGATTAACCTATAGAGCGGCTCGAAGAAATCCAGTGGAAGCTTTGAGGTATGAATAAGATTGTTTCACCCCAAACCCCTAAAGGGGCTTAAATAAAAAAATATGAGTATAAACGATAATATTTCGATGTACTATGGTGCTAAACCACATATTTTTGAAAAAGCAAGATTCTTACGAAATAATATGACAGATTCGAAATTAAAACTTTGGGAAGTACTTAAAGGTAAAAGAATATTGGGATTACGTTTTCGATCGCAACACCCTATAGATATTTTTATTGCTGATTTTTATTGTCATCCTGTTAAACTGGTTGTTGAAGTTGATGGTGGAATTCACAAATCCAGTGACCAGAAAGAATATGACATTGGAAGA
>JASFZK010000036.1:0-40803 GCA_045267845.1 Bacteroidota bacterium
GGCGTAGGCACGGAGCCCACGTACAGGTTACAAAAATACAATTGGTATGAGACAACTACAAACGGCAAGCACGTTTACCTGCCAAAATTGCCAAATGCAGGCGGGGAAGCTGCCCAACTAATATTAATACCAACTATAACCCCAAATTACCAATATAATTTGTTTCTTTTTCCCTTACTGTTCGTTGAAAAATATTTCTAGAGCTTTGGCTACTCAAATATTTTATGCCTCAATAAAGAGAAAAATAATTCAATTTATTGATAGGTAATCTGGAATTGTAATTGATATAATTGAGTGAATGAATAATTTTATGTCATATATTTATGTTTAGCAAAAAAACATAATTGTCCTCTCAATTATTTTTGTTACTTTTGACCGCTTAAATTCAATATGTACATGAGTTCGAACGATCAAAATAACAAACCATTTTTATCAGGAGTTATGATGCAGGTAGTTTATGGCTACAAAAAACATCTAATAATAATTGGATTAGTTGTTGTTTTACTTTCTGCAATATTCTCGGGTCCATTTTTTATCACTCCTTTGTTTGAATCAACAGTGATACTATATCCCACTGCCAGTAATTCAATTTCAAAAGTGTTGTTAAGCGATAACTTTAATAACTCTAAAGATATTCTGGAATTTGGAGAAATAGAGCAGACAGAGCAGATGCTGCAGATTCTTAACTCGAATAAAATTAGAGATCGAATAATTAGCAATTACAATTTGTTGGAGCATTACAAAATTAAGCCTAATGCAAAATACAAAATGACAGATTTGTATGATGAGTATGAGGATAATTTTAGATTCAGAAGAACTGAGTACATGGCTGTTAAGATTACTGTTTTTGATAGAAATCCGCAGATGGCAGCTAATATGGCAAATAATGTAGCTGATTTAGTTGACTCTACGATAAACCATATGCAAAAGAAAATTGCAAAAATAGCTTTCAAAATTGTAGCCGTAGAGTACAATAATTTGTTAACTGAAATTAGTGTTAAAGAAGATTCGCTAACAGTACTTCGCGAATTTGGTGTGCATGATTACGAAAGCCAATCGGAAATGTTTAACCGCCAATTGGCAATTGAAATGGCAAAAGGGAATAAAGAAAGTATTGCCAGACTTGAAAAGAAGCTTGAAACTCTTGCAAAATATGGAGGGCCATATGTTTCACTACGTGATGCTCTTGAACACGATAAAAAGCAGCTAAGTAAAATTAAAGCAAAATACGAAGAGGCAAAAGTAGATGCCACAGAGAGTTTACCACATACTTTTGTGATTAATACAGCTTATAAAGCAGAAAAGAAAGCATATCCGATAAGATGGCTTATTGTTGTGATTTCAACATTTACAGCTTTATTTTTTGCCATTATACTTTTTAGTATAATTGATATGTTTTCGGGGAAGTTGGGACAGGATATCAAAAAAAAAAGTTCGGACATAGATTAACTACGTCTGAAATAAATTCGATAAAAGAACAATTTACTAGGAAATATTTAGTTTTTTTTAGTAGAGATAAAGAGGTTAAGGTTAGTAAAAAACCAGATGATAGCAATAATTTATTATCTGTTGGTAGTACAGAAGAGTACATTTGGGATATTAATAGCATAGACATGGACAAATTATTTAATAGCGGACATCTAATAAACATTATCGGTAAGTGGAGATACCATTTATTGGGTATTGTTGTTGTATCGGCAATACTTGCTGCGGTATTCTCAAGTGCCACTTTTATTACGCCGCTTTACAAATCACATGCTGTTGCTTACCCTGCAAACATCGAACCTTATTCGGATGAGAGCGAAACTGAACAAATGCTACAAATACTAGGCTCACAAGATATTGTGGATAGCATGGTTAATAAATTCGATTTGGCCAAACATTACGAAATAAATCCTGAATACAAATATTTTAAAACTGTACTTTATAACACTTATCAAGAACATGTGAGTATTAACAAAACTCCTTACGAGTCGATACGTATTGAGGTTTCTGACCGAAGCCCGGATACCGCTGCCTTAATGGTAAGTGCAATTTTAAATTATTACGACAGGAAAATAGCTAGTCTTCACAAATCCAAATCGTATGAAGTTATTGAAATGTACAACTTTCAGCTGATGAAAAAACGTCAAGGGCTCGATTCACTTAAACACATATTATACAAACTAGGAACCGAACAGGGCCTTATTGAATACGAATATCAGTCGCAAGAAATAATGCGTGGTTATTTAGGAACTATAGATGGTAATAATTCAAAAATAAACACTAAAGAAGTTGACAGGCTACTAAAAAACATGGAGAGAGGAAGTGGTCAACTCATCGAAGTTGTACAAATGATTCAAGACGAATCAAGATCATATGTGGAAGTTAAACTTGATTATGAAATGGCTGTTCGATTTACAGATGCTAATCTTAGCTACAGCAATATCGTAAGTTATCCATATGCTTCAGACAAGAAAAGCTACCCAATTAGGTGGTTAATTGTTGCAATAGCTTCATTGGCTTCATTTGTGATGGCACTATTGATCATCTTCTTTCTTGAGAATAAAAAGAAACAATCTTCGTAATAAATAAACTGAACATTATTTAGTTTTGACAGAAAAATCTAAAATATTATGGGTATATCTGTTAACAGCACTTTTTTTGGTTGTTAACTTTTATCTTGTATTACAGAAAGATGTTTACTGGTTATTTTTATTACCCATTGCCTTAGTTATTCTATTTTACTACCTTATTTCGTTAGATAAAATTCTCCTTTTTATAACTTTTTTAACTCCTTTTGCTGTTGAACTTCGTGGCATGGAAGGTGGTTTGGGGGTTTCATTACCCACAGAGCCACTAATGTTTGGAGTACTTTTAATTTTTGTTGCCAACCTATTGTTAGATAAGCGTTATGATAGAAAAGCCGCAATACACCCTATTTCCTACATAATTTACACATCTCTTTTTTGGATGTTCTTTACATCTATGACAAGTGAAATACCTTTGGTTTCATTTAAGTATTTGTTATCGCGACTTTGGTTTGTTGTACCATTTTATTTTGTTGCGGTACTTATGTTTAAGAAAAAATCAAATATCAAAAAGTTTTTAATGCTTTACATGTTATCGTTAAGTATTATCGTGATTTATACCATAATACAACATTCCAAGTATGGGTTTTCGGAAGAAGCAGGCCATTGGGTTATGTCACCTTTTTATAATGACCATACTGCCTACGGAGCAATATTAGCAATGTTTTTACCCATTGGTGTTGGATTTATTTTTTATCCTTCAAGTACTAAAAAGGAAAGAATATTTTCATTTATACTGCTTTCAATAATGGTAACTGGAATTACACTTTCGTATGGCAGAGCGGCTTGGATTAGTGTATTAGCCGCAGCAGGTGTTTTTATTTTAATTAAATTACGTATCAAATTCTACATTTTTGCAATTACTTTAATATTTTTTGCTGGCACTTTATTTGTGTTTCAAAACCAGATTCTTGATAAATTATCGAAAAATAAGCAAGACTCATCAGGTAACATTTCTGAACATGTACAGTCCATCTCAAATATAACATCCGATGCTAGTAACCTTGAGAGAATAAACAGATGGCAGGCAGCCATTAGATTATTTGAAGAAAGACCAATTGTTGGATGGGGTCCTGGTACATACCAATTTGTATATTCGCCCTACCAGAGCTCGCAGGAAAAAACAATTATTAGTACAAACCTTGGTGACAAGGGAAATGCTCACAGTGAATATCTGGGTTCATTAGCTGATATGGGTATACCGGGAATGGTATTGGTTATTTTACTTGTTATTTTTGTTATAACTACTGGTTTGAGAGTTTACAAAAATGGAGATATTAATGTACGGTATTTAAGCTTAATGGCATTGTTGGGATTAATAACTTATTTCACTCATGGATTTTTAAATAACTTTCTGGATACTGATAAACTTTCGGTACCATTTTGGGGATTTATTGCCATACTAGTGGCCTTGGATACTTATCATATCCCACAAGAATCATTGGAAAGTAGTGTTGAAGAAAAAATAGAAAATGAGTTAGAGTAAAACGCAGACTCATAAACAAAACTAAAACTTTACTTTTTTGATTAGTTCGGGTACTTGCTTAAGTGCCACATATTGCCTCCAGTACTGTCGTACTTCCATAACAGGTGACCCCATATATACTTTGTCACCTTCAATCGTTTTATCAACTCCAGATGTAGCAAGTATAACTGCTTTTTTACCAATAACAATATCTTTATTAATCGAAACACGTGCCCAAATAATTACCTCATCCTCAATGACTGTAACTCCTGCAATAGCAGCAAAAGCACCAATTAGGCAATGCTTACCAATTACTGTATCATGACCTACTTGGCATTGATTATCCATTTTTGTACCACTACCTATTATGGTATCACCTGTAACTCCTTTGTCAATGGAGCACGAAGCACCAATTTCAACATTGTCACCAAGTATTACACGTCCGGCTGATAAAAATTTATTATACCCGTCATCTCGTTTCTGGAAATAGTAAGCATCACCACCAATAACAGTGTTTGAATGTAAAATTACATTATTACCAATAACAGTATTATCGTAAATGCTAACATTTGCATGGATTATACAATTATCGCCAATGGTTACATTATTACCAACAAATGCGCCAGGTTGAATAATTGTTCCCTCTCCAATTTCGGCTGAAGGACTTACCATACTTGAAGAAGGTACCATTGGTCTTGAATATGCAATCAACATATTAAAAGCATCCATTGGCGCCTCATGAAAAATTAATGATTTCCCATCTGGCGGTTCAACTTCTTTATTTATTATAATATATGTGGCAGCTGATTCAAGTACTTTTTTATAATACTTTGGATGGTCTACAAAGGATATGTCACCTTTCCGAACAATATGTAATTCATTCAGACCCAATACAATTGCGTCTATATCACCAATTACCTTACCGTTAACTATTTCGGCTAATTCACCTAAGCTAAGAGGTTTTTTAAAGTCCATTAAATTATCCTTTAACTCTTTCAGAATAAGCTCCAGAACGAGTATCAACCTTAATCTTATCTCCTTCATTTATAAAAAGAGGAACCTTAACATTGGTACCTGTTTCAACAGTAGCATTTTTAAAAGTATTTGTGGCTGTGTTTCCTCGGTCGCCAGGTTCTGTATAAGTAATTTCAAGAACAACGTAAGTTGGCATTTCACACAGTATGGCAGAATCAGTTTCAGCATGATAAGCAATTGTAACTTCCTGTCCTTCTTTTAGTAAATCGGGAGCAGGTACGAGCGACTCATCAATAAAAGTTTGCTCATAATCCTGTGTATTCATAAAATGATAAATATCACCTTCATTATACAAATACTGATATGTGCGACGTTCAACACGCTGAATATCAATTTTAAAACCAGAAGTAAATGTATTCGTTAGTGTCCTACCAGTTTTAACATTTTTGAGCTTTGTGCGTACAAAAGCCGGACCTTTACCAGGCTTAACATGTTGAAACTCGGAAATTGTATAAAGATCACCATTATGCATGATGCAAAGTCCATTTCTAAAATCTGCTGTTGTTGCCATAACTATAATAATTAAATGTGTGTATTTCTTTTTTGATTAAATGCATTAGAGTTCGGAAGCTCGGAAACTAAAAATAACATATATGTATTTTCAACTACGACCTTCTCAAACGGTACGCCAACTCTATATATTCCGGTCCTTCATACGTGTATAGCCCTTCATCAAACCTCGTTGTGATTTGGCTATAAAACTTAGTATCTCGTCTCTTTCGTCAGTCGCTCTCAAATTACGTTCAATATATCGTACTGCTTGTGTTACATTTTGCCCTTTAAGGAAAAGGAAACGATAGATTTCCTGAATATCAGCAATTCTCTCATTTGGAAAACCTCTTCTTCTAAGACCAATTGAATTAACACCGGCAAAAGAAAGTGGTTCACGTCCAGCTTTTGAAAAAGGAGGTACATCTTTACGAACCATACTTCCTCCTGATATCATTGCATGAACACCAATATGTACAAATTGATGAACAGCTGCAAGACCACCTACAATTGCCCAATCGCCAATTTCAATATGGCCGGCAAGGGTAGCAGCATTTGCTAGTATTACGTTATTACCAAGTATACAATCGTGGGCAATATGAACATAAGCCATTAGCAGGCAATTATTGCCAATAACAGTTTCAAGATTAGCTTTAGTTCCACGGTTAATAGTAACAAACTCTCTAATAGTAACATTGTCGCCAATTCTAACTAGGGTTTCTTCACTATCAAATTTAAGATCTTGTGGAATTGCCGAAATAACTGCTCCCGGAAATATTCGGCAGTTTTTCCCAATTCGAGCTCCTTCCATTATGGTAACGTTGGATCCTATCCAAGTTCCTTCGTCAATTATAACGTTCTTTTCAATGTTCACAAAAGGCTCAATTACAACATTTGGTGCAATTTTAGCTTGTGGATGAACATATGCTAATGGTTGATTCATATTATAATTATTTATTTTTTACAATCTGGGCAATGAGCTTACCATCCATAACAACTTTATCGCCAACATAAGCTTTACCATACATTGAGCATATCCCTCTTTTAATCGGACCTGTGAGCTCAATGGTAAAAACCAGTACATCACCTGGTACTACCTTTGATCTGAACCTAACTTCATTTATTTTCAAAAAATACGTTGAATAAAGAGAAGGATCATCTACCTGATTTAGAACAAAAATACCACCTACTTGCGCCATAGCTTCAACCTGCAATACTCCAGGCATAATTGGCTCATTTGGAAAATGACCAATAAAAAATGGTTCATTTAATGAAACATTTTTTACAGCAGTAATATTATTCTCACTCATTTCTAATACTTTATCAACCAACAAAAAAGGAGGTCGGTGCGGAAGTATCTTTTTAATTTGATTTATGTCGTACAAAGGTTTGGCATAAATATCAAAAGGCGGTTTCTTTAACATTTTCGTTTTTTTTATATGGTTTAATATATTTTTTGCAAACTCGGTATTAGCCTGATGTCCTGGTCGGTATGCCGTTACTTTACCTTTAATGGGCATTCCCAACAATGATAAATCACCAATTACATCAAGTAATTTATGCCTTGCTGCTTCATTTGTAAAAACAAGATCAAGATTATTAAGTATGCCGTCGGGCTTAACTTTAATTTTCGGTTTATTAAAAAGTTCAGCAAGCTTATCTAACTCTTCCTGAGTTACTGATCTGTTAACAAAAACAATTGCATTATTCAGATCACCACCCTTAATAAGATTGTTACTTAACAAAAACTCCAGCTCGTGCAAAAAAACAAATGTTCTGCATGGCGAAATTTCACTCTCAAACTCACTAATATTGTTAAGTACGGCCTCCTGTCTTCCGAGCACATCTGTTTCATAATCAATCACTACCGAAACCGAAAACTCGTCAGCAGGCTCAATCATTAACTTTACATTTTTGTCGGCAGTTTCATAAACAACAGGCTCGGTAATTACCAAATATTTTCTCTCAGCATTCTGCTCAACTATCCCAGCTTCCTTAATGGCTTCAACAAAAAACTTCGACGACCCATCTTTAATTGGAATTTCTTCCATGGTTAAATCAACAAGAACATTATCAATTCCCAGCCCCATAAAAGCAGCCAGAACATGTTCGATGGTAAATATGCTTACCCCATTTTTTGTAAGTGTTGTACCGCGAGCTGTGTTTCCAACCAAATTAATATCAGCAGGAATAATTGGGTTCGATTCAAGATCAACTCTCCTGAATTTAATCCCATGATTAGCCGGCGCACTATTAAAAGTCATATCGCCAAGCTGCCCAGTATGCAATCCCGTGCCACTAATGGTAACCGATTTACCTATTGTCTTTTGTTTATCAATCATTTAATTCTGTAAAAATTTAATCCCAATAGCAATTGGGACAGACCGCGCAAAAATAGTCAAATTTGAAACGCTAATTACATGGCATAATTCTGCCTCTTGGACAAACTATTTACTAGCTGTGATTGAATTAATTTACAATAGTTTTTTTTGTGCGGCCATGCCTGAAGGCAGGCAGCCGCGCTATACATTTATAGTTGCTTCATCCCAATTGTAATTTTGTAATTAGTACGTGTGCTTCCTCTGTCAGCATACGCCTAATAACAAAAACAACATCGGTATTTTAGCAAGCTAACATTTCTATCACTGCCGCGGCTGACGCAATTACAACAGCTCATGCAACTACTTGTCTTTCAGTTTACGTTCAAGCTCATTTACACGCTTAATCAGTGTGTCAAGCCTACGAAAATGAATATACGACCTTTGGAAATCACGAATTGGAAAAGCAGGAGAACCCTCATGCATTGTTTTTTCTTCACTTATACTTTTTCCTACTCCGCTTTGTGCTGCAATCATAACTCCGTCGGCAATATTCAAATGACCAATTACCCCGACTTGTCCACCAAGCATGCAATTGTTACCTATAACAGTAGACCCCGATATGCCTGATTGTGCAGCAATTATAGTGTTTTCGCCAATGGTAGCATTATGAGCAATTTGAATAAGGTTATCAATTTTTGCGCCTTTACGTATAATTGTCGACCCCATTGTTGCCCTGTCAATTGCAGTGTTGGCACCAATTTCAACTCGGTCTTCAAGAATTACATTTCCAACCTGAGGAATTTTTTGATAGTTAT
This sequence comes from Bacteroidota bacterium, assembly GCA_045267845.1. Lineage (GTDB taxonomy): Bacteria > Bacteroidota > Bacteroidia > Bacteroidales > F082. Next base: position 8,696 of record JASFZK010000036.1, read on the forward strand.
TATCATCTAAGGGAGCAAAACCGAACCCATCCGAGCCAATAACAACACCTGAATGTAAGGTACATTCATTGCCAATTATACAGTCATCATAAATAACCACACCCGAGTAAAAAAGTGCATCGCTGCCAATTTTACAATTGTACCCAATGGTTGTATTTGGATAAATGCAACAATTATCACCAATAACAGTATTCTCTCCAATTGAAACAAATTCAGCAATATATGCATTCTTCCCAATGGTTGCCGAACTTGCAATATTAGCTTTATCAGAAATGCCCGTTCGTTTTGGCTTTGATTGGTTGTACATTTCCAACAGAGTTGCAAAGGATGAGTAAGCATCTTTAACTCTTACCAAAGTAGCCGAAATTGCCTTTTCAGGATTAAAATCATTATTAACAATTACAATTGAAGCTTTAGTATCATAAATGTAGCTGGTGTATTTTTTGTTTGCCAAAAAACTTAATGTACCAGGTTCACCTTCTTCAATCTTACTTATATTGTTAACTTCTATTTCCGGATTCCCATCCACAGTTCCGTTAAGTGCATCAGCTATTTGTTGTGCAGTAAAATTCATATTTATCTATTTAATCATAATGCTAATCGAAGCCAGCATAAAACTTATAAACTATTAGACTACCATATAGAAAAAAACCGCCTATGGATTACCAAAGGCGGCTATAATTATATAATATCAGTAACTATAAATCTTTTTCGTCATCAATTCCCGGATTATCAGCAATTGATTCACGCATAGAAGTATCTGCCTGAATATTTTTAAATTTATAATAATCCATAATTCCAAGATTACCAGAACGGAATGACTCAGCTATGGCTTTTGGAATTTCAGCCTCAGCTTGAATTACATGGGCGCGAGCCTCTTCAGCTTTTGCCTTCATTACTTGCTCAGTTGCAACAGCCATTGCTCTTTTCTCCTCAGCCTTAGCTTGTGCAATATTTTTATCAGCATTGGCCTGATCCATTTGTAGTTCGGCACCAATATTTTTTCCAATATCTATATCAGCGATATCGATTGAAAGAATTTCAAATGCAGTACCTGAGTCAAGACCTTTTGCCAATACAACCTTAGAAATACTATCCGGATTTTCTAGAACAGCTTTGTGCGAATCGGCTGAACCAATTGACGACACAATACCCTCACCAACACGAGCCAACACAGTTTCTTCACCAGCACCACCAACCAATTGATCAATGTTTGCTCTTACAGTTACTCTGGCCACAGCAATAAGCTGAATACCATCTTTTGCTACCGCAGCAACCCTTTTAGTATCAATAACTTTTGGATTAACTGACATTTGTACAGCTTCCAACACATCACGTCCGGCAAGGTCGATAGCAGTTGCTGTTTTAAAGTCAAGTGTAATGTTGGCCTTCTCTGCAGAAATAAGTGCATTTACCACAGCTTGGATATGACCACCTGCAAGATAATGCGCCTCCAAATCATCACGCTTTAAATTTAACCCTGCTTTGGTAGAGGTAATTAAACTATTTACAATAATTTTAGGTGGTACATTCCTCCACCGCATCAGCACTAACTGTATCAACGAAATCCGCACATCCGACACCAACGCTGTAAACCATAACCCAACAGGGATAAAGTAAAAAAGAACCCAGAGCAAAAATATTGCTCCAACACCAATTGCAATTAGCACATAAATTTCTTGTCCCATAATTAATTATTAAGTTTTGTTATATAAATTTTATTTCCTGAAATCCTTATTATTTCAATTTTCTGTTCTTGATCAATAAATTCTGACAAAGTAGATACTTCATAGTAAACATTATTAAATTCAGCCTTACCCATTGGTGCACATCTTGAAATTGTAATTCCGGCATCACCAATCTTTAGATTTCCTTCTTTTATTGTATTTACTTTTCCTGAATTTACAGTTTTTAACATGGCATTTTTCCATGTTTTAGACCGCAAAGCCAAAATTAACCCCACAACATTAATGGTAAGCGTAGAAACAAGTGTAATATTTCCTGCCATTACTCCTTCGCGTGAATAAGCTAACCAAATAGCAACTGCCATTAAAGCAAACCCTATAATGCCGGCAAAACCAGCACCGGGAATTACAATAATTTCAAGAATCATTAAAAGTAACCCAACAAGTATTAAAATTATTATTACTGTCCACATAAGTGCTATTATTAATCAGTTTATTTCAACTAATATTTGTCTGTTTGTCATTTCAACATAAATGGGTCGAAGATCGTTAATTGAACCATTTTTAATTGCACACTTTCCTTTATAGTGAGCAATTAGTGCACAATTTTCGGCTTGCATCGAATCGTGTTTACAAACCTCAACCAATGCCTTTATTATGAAATCAAAAGTATTATGATCATCATTAAAAAGAATGAGCTTTTTAAGACTTTCTGCAACTTCATCTACCTCCGTAGAAACGGATGTTTTTTCTTTTGTTCCCATGCAAAATCTACATTGTTATAAACTGAGACAAAGTTAATACAAATTTTAAGACTCGCAGATTTAATCCTCAAACGATTATTAATATTTCAAAACTAAAACCCAATTTCAGGAAAAAGCCACAATAGTAATATTACTACCCCCAATGATGGCAACATATTAAGCACATTAATTTTTTTAATATTTAGTATTGTAATACTCATGCCAATTAACAATATCCCACCAACTGCAGACATTTCGGTTATCATAATTTCTGGGAAGAAATCGCCGAACCATGAAGCAAATAATGTTAAGCCACCCTGAAAAATAAAAAGAGGCACAACTGAAAAAAGCACTCCTATTCCCAAGCCCGATGCCAAGGCAATTGAAGAAACGCCATCCATTAACGATTTGATATACAATAATTTTGGAGGTTCGCCAACTCCCTCTTCAATAGCTCCTAATATTGTTAGCGAGCCTATGCAGTAAAGCAAAAAGGCTGTTAACAGCCCTTCAGTAAATTTTTCATTTCCAATATTTAGTTTAGATTTTAAAAATCCACTAATTTGTTCAGCACCCTTTTGCAGTTGTAATGCCTCACCAACAAGAGCACCAATTACAAGAGCCATAATCATGTGCAGTACATGCGTTGTTTCAAGCGCCATTGATATTCCTAAAAAAAGAGTAAAAAGACCGATTACCTGAAAAAAGATATTTATAAATCTTTGAGGTAAACGTTTATTTAAAAAAAGACCTATTGTTCCACCAACTATTATTGCAACAATATTTACAATGGTTCCTATCATTAATTTTTTCTTTTAAAAGGAATTGTTATTCCAAGCCATGGTATTCCGATAAACGTATCAATATCTTCCACAATTGGGATAAAAAGCCCATAATCGATACTTACAGAATTAATTAAATTTCTGCCTCCGATGGAAAGTAGCGCCATAAACTCATCACTACCAAAATTAATAAAGTAGTTTTCTGTCATTATATAACCACCTTTTTTACCCACACGTATAATTCCACTAATATTAACAAGTGGAGTATTAGCCCACTCACCACCAGCATAACCCCATCCCAAACCAAAACTAATATTTTTATCGCGCGAACCGTAGGTGGCTGTACCGTATGCAAGTCCGAAACCAGCGCCATCTTCTCCGACTACAGCTCCAAATAATCCTCCAACACCTACATTAACTTTATCTTTAACAACAGGAACTGAAAATTTTGGAGTAATCCACAATGGAGTAGAAGTACCTCCAAACAAAAACAATGGAACCATTCCCATACCCACAGAAAAATAGTCGGTAAATCCATATGAAAACTGATTAAATAGCACCCAATAGTTTTGATAATAGCCCTCCCCCTTTTTTAAACCATAACCATTTGGTGCCCAAAAATATCTTGCCGACTGGATATTTCTATGCCAGTATTCCTTTACACCGGTTGTGTTTGATGAAACTTGATATACCTTATCAACTTTATCGACATTAATATGTAAAATTCCATAATCAATAGTATTAATTATGAATGTGGAAGAATCGGAGTTTTGGAGGTGGCCTATGAATTTGTTACCATCAGTAGTTTCGATGCAATAACGTAAAGTATCAGAAGTTTGCCCATAAGTTTTTTGAGTAAAAATCATCAAAAAAATCATAAACACTAGTGCAATTAAAATACCTGAAATAAATCTAGATAATATATTCATGTGAATATTATAAAGTTTTTTCTTTGGCTAAAGTACTACAAATGGCAATGTACTACAAATGAATTTATGTGCGATGCGGCAGCGATTGACGTGCTAGCTTGTTGAAATGACAGTTTTAATTTTTATTAACTGGTGGATGCTGACAGAGGAAGCACACACACAGATTAGAAAAATAAAGCTGACATGAAACAACTATAAACATAAAGCGCGGTTGCCGCCATTAAAAGAATTCTTAATGAGTGAATGAATGTTTAAATGGAAAAATGATGAAATGTGCTAATGACTAAATGATTAGACGAATTGTTAAAATTTGGCAAAATAGCCTTAATTTCGCCGCTGTTTGTGCAGTTGGAATAATTATTGATGTGCACAATTTGTAATATATAAGAATAATTATGTTAGGCATTATTAAGAAGATTTTTGGTGATAAATCGAAAAAAGATTTAAAAGAAATTAATCCCTTTGTTGATAAAGTTAAGCTTGTTTACGAAGATGTTAAAGGCCTCACAAACGATGAGTTACGTGCGAAAACTGGAGAGTTTAAAACGCGAATTGCTAAGTATATAAGTGAGGAAGAAACGGAAATATCGCACCTGAAAGAGCAAATGGCATCTAATCCTAATATGGATGTTGATGAGAAAGAAGAAAATTATATTACCATTGATAAACTTGAGAAAAAAAGTTACGATAAATCGCAGGAAATACTGAATGAGATTCTTCCTGAGGCTTTCTCGGTAATGAAAGAAACTGCTCGTAGATTTGCTGAAAATGATGCTGTTGAAGTAACTGCAAATGATTTTGATGGTGATTTAGGCACCACTTACGATAGTATAAATATTGTTGGCGATAAAGCTGTATATGATAGCTCATGGCTTGCCGGTGGTAATACTATTAACTGGGATATGATTCATTATGACGTACAGCTGATTGGTGGAACTGTTTTGCATCAAGGCAAAATTGCTGAAATGGGTACTGGTGAGGGAAAAACACTTGTGGCAACTCTGCCGGTTTACCTTAATGCGCTAACCGCCAAAGGTGTACATATTGTTACTGTTAACGATTACCTCGCAAAGCGAGATTCACAATGGATGGGGATGCTATATATGTTTCATGGTATGAGTGTTGATTGTATTGATAATCATCAGCCAAATACTGCCGAACGTAGAAAAGCATATCTTGCCGATGTTACTTTTGGTACAAATAATGAGTTTGGTTTCGACTATTTGCGTGACAATATGACAGGAAATCCTGAAGAACTTGTACAGCGTCCGCATAATTATGTTATTGTAGATGAGGTTGACTCGGTATTAATTGATGATGCACGAACTCCTTTGATTATATCAGGACCAACACCGAAAGGTGATATTCATGAATTTGATAACCTTAAAGCTGATGTGTTAAAGTTATATAACGCACAAAAAAGCCTTGTTTCTAAAATACTGGTTGAAGGTAAAAATTTATTAAAAGACAGAAGTAATAACGATAATGTTAAAAAGGCTGGTGATGCTATTTTGAGATCTTACCATGGCTTGCCTAAAAATAAAGCTCTAATTAAGTTATTAAGTGAAGAGGGTAATAAGCAGCTTATGCAGAAGACTGAAAGTTTCTATCTGCAAGAGCAGGCAAAGCACATGCATATTATCGATGACGAATTGTTTTTTGTAAATGATGAAAAGCATAATTCTGTTGATCTTACTGAAAAGGGTATTGATTTGCTTACAAAATCATACGATGATGATAACTTTTTTATAATGCCTGATATTGGTGCTCGCGTTGCTGAATTGGAGACTCAAAACCTTTCGGCGAAGGATATGGCAGAGCAAAGAAGTAAAATGATTCAGGATTATTCCATAAAATCAGAGCGTATTCATACAGTTACTCAGCTACTTAAAGCATATACCCTTTTTGAGAAAGATATTGAATATGTGATAATGGACAACAAAGTTAAAATTGTTGATGAGCAAACTGGTCGTGTGATGGAAGGTCGCCGTTATTCGGATGGGCTGCATCAGGCCATTGAAGCCAAGGAAAACTTAAAGGTTGAAGCTGCTACTCAAACATACGCTACAATTACCTTGCAGAATTATTTTCGCATGTATAAAAAGCTTGCGGGTATGACCGGTACTGCTGAAACTGAAGCAGGGGAATTATGGGATATTTACAAACTCGATGTAATTGTAATTCCTACAAATAGACCAATTATTCGTGATGACAGGCAGGATTTAGTTTATAAAACAAAACGCGAAAAATATAATGCTGTTATTGATGAAATTGAAAGGCTTGTGGAAGAAAAACGACCAGTGTTGGTTGGTACTACATCTGTTGAAATTTCGGAGCTACTAAGTAGAATGCTTACCCGGAAACATATTACCCACAATGTACTTAATGCTAAATTGCACCAGCGTGAAGCTCAGGTTGTTAAGGAAGCTGGTCAGCCTGGTATGGTTACAATTGCAACAAACATGGCTGGTCGTGGTACTGATATTAAACTAGGAGAGGGTGTTGTTCGCTCTGGCGGACTTGCGATTATTGGTACCGAAAGACACGATTCACGTCGAGTTGACCGTCAGCTTAGAGGTCGTGCCGGTCGTCAGGGTGATCCAGGAAGCTCACAATTCTTTGTTTCTCTTGAAGATGATTTGATGAGAATGTTTGGTTCGGGACGTATTGCCGGAATTATGGATAAACTTGGTCTTGAAGAAGGAGAAGTAATTCAACATTCGATGATTACCAAATCAATTGAACGTGCACAAAAGAAGGTTGAGGAAAATAACTTTGGAGTTCGTAAGCGTTTGTTGGAATATGATGATGTGATGAACTCACAGCGTGAGGTTATTTACAAACGCCGCCGTCATGCATTGTTTGGTGATAGACTAGCGGTTGATATTTCGAATATGATATACGATTTGTGCGAACAAATAGTATCTGATTACCAGAGTGATAGTGATTATGAAGGTTTTAAAATGGAAGTGCTCAGAACGCTTGCTGTGGAGCCACCTGTTAATGAAGAAGATTTTGTTGGTTTTGACACAAATGATCTTGTTGATAAATTAGTAGATACAGTTTATTCTCAATATATTGAAAAACGTAAGCGACTTGCTATTAATACGCTACCAGTTATTAAAGATGTGTATGAAAATCAAAGTCAATACGAAAATATAGCCATACCATTTTCTGATGGAATACGTCAAGTACAGGTTATTGCAAATCTTAAAAAGTCGGTAGAGTCAGAAGGTGCTGAAGTACCAATCGCTTTTGAGAAAAGTATTACTCTATCAACCATTGATGATCTTTGGAAAGAGCAGCTCCGTGAAATGGATGACCTAAAGCAATCGGTGCAAAATGCTTCTTACGAGCAAAAAGATCCATTACTTATTTATAAATTTGAGTCCTTTGAGTTATTCAAAAAAATGATTCAGAAAATTAATAAGGATGTGGGCTCATACCTGATTAAAGGAGATGTGTTCATGAAAAATGATGCCACATTGAAAGAGGTTAAAATGCCTCGCGGACTTGATCGTTCGCAGATGAAAGAGGAGAGAGGTGATTTACTTTCGCAATCTAACAGTGACACTCAGGAAAAGCAAAAGCCACAGCCTGTAAAAGTTGAGAAACGAGTTGGTAGAAATGATCCATGCCCATGTGGTAGTGGTAAGAAGTATAAGCAGTGCCATGGTAAGTAATTGTTCAAATATACCATGTAAACTTAATTATTGTACCTTTACTTAAAATTATTTAGGATGAAGTATAAAATTATATACCCAATATTGGCTTTGGCTATGGTTGTAATGGTTTTGAGTGATGGGTGTAAACCACAAGGTGAGGATATTGATCCGCAATTCCCCACATATAGTTATATTGATCCCATTGTAAATCCACCAGATGTTTTTGAGATACTGTTTAACATGAGTCTTAATGGCAATCAAAATGCGTATGTTACTTTTAAGGAGGATGCTGTATGGATAATAGAAAAACTCGGTGAAAGTAGAATAAGTTTTGCCATTGCCAATGATACATCTAATCATATAATATCAAGTGTTGACACGATTGGATTAAAAGGAGGCTATACTTACTTATTTGTTGCAAATAACAATAATTACCCCGATTTCTTTAATTTCTTTACTCATTACTCTAAAACGAGTTTAGATTATAACGAGTTTGAACCTAAGTTTTAGGAAGCACCTAAGACTTTTTTATTTCTTCTTCCTTTTCTACTCTAACTTATATCCATACCTGATATGCTATGTTTTATGCGCTAATGCCTAATTAGCGGTACATTTCGATTGTCCATATTTATTGATTTATTTGTCATGAAAAAATATATATCCAAAATATTTTTGAAATGATATTTCTTATATTTGTATTTCCTAATTTAAAATATGGGATTATGATGAAAAGGTACGGTGTAATATATTTAATTACGATTATTTTATTTTTGCATGGCTCATTTTTATTCTCATCAAATGCCAATAAACCAGAAAAAAAAACGAGGCCAAAGGTTGGACTTGTACTTAGTGGAGGCGGAGCTAAAGGGTTTGCATACATTGGCTTACTTAGGGTGATGGAGGAAGTTGGTCTTCAGGTTGATTATGTTGGTGGTACAAGTATAGGAAGTATTGTTGCTGGTTTGTATGCTTTGGGATATAGCCCTGATGAAATTGAAAAACAGGTTAGAAAGCAAGATTGGGCAAATTTGCTAATTGATAAAATACCACGAAAATATGTTGCCTATGAAGAAAAGGAGTTTCTAGAAAACGCATTAATTTCTTTTCCATTAAATAAACGAAAGATTGGATTAAAACAGGCAATGTATCAAGGTCAGCAAGTAAATTTGCTGTTAAACAGATTTTTTTCACCTGCGTGGCTTACTACCGATTTTAATGATTTTCAAACTCCATTTTTATGTGTTGGTACAAACTTATTTAATGGCGATGCGGAGGTTTTGAATGAAGGTTACCTACCCATGGCAATAAGGGCTAGTATGTCAATACCAGGATATTTCTCACCTACATATTACAATGGTTATTATCTTGTTGATGGAGGTATTGTTGACAATTATCCTGCCAACAAAGTTATGGATATGGGGGCTCAATTGTTAGTAGGTGGTGATGTGCAATCAGGTCTTGCAGATAGTATTTCACAACTTAGTTCAATGACTGAGATCATTAATCAAATAGTTTTCTTTCATGGAGAAGCTGCAAACGAAGAGGCTGCTGAACTTATAGATTTAAATATCCGCTTTGAGGTTCCTGCTGGGATGATGGACTTTACAGCCTATGAAAAAATTATTGCGTATGGTGAAAAGGTGGCTAGGGAGCATTATGATGAGTTAAAACATCTTGCTGATTCGTTAAATGCCATTGAGTTTGTACCAATGAAGAATTATACAACTACACCACTTGATTCTTTTAATATTGTAGAAGTAATTTATAGAGGTAATGATAAAATGTCATTAATTTATTTGGATAATTATTTTGAACGTTTTGAGAATAAGGTGATTTCCATAGATGAACTTGAGCATGTTATTACGAGGGTTTATGGTACTAAATTTTTTAAGCATGTGTTTTACGAGCTTGAACCTGTTGGAGATGGTAAGGCTAATTTAATTATTAATATTGAAGAAGGATCACCTGGATATTTGTCAGCGTCGGTTCATTACGATACTGACTATGGTGGAAATATTCGTTTAAATGGCGTTTTTAGAAATGTATTAGGACACCGAAGTAAATTATTTACGGAATTATTGTTGGGTAGTAACCCTCGTTTTCGAGCTCTTTATTTAATTTCAAATGGAGCTAAACCAGGCTTTGGCGCCGAAATTGACATGTATGATTTTAGGTTTGATACATACAACGATAAAAATGAGATTGATCATAACCTTGCCTTCATAAATTATAAAACATCACTTTTTGTAACGTCCATATATAATAACCTGTATAGCCTAAAAGCTGGGCTCGAATATGAGTATTTTAAGTTTAATACAACCAGTCCTGATTCTACATTTAGTGAATGGGAAAATTTTAACAGTTACGGTAACTTATTCGTAAAGTTTAGAGCTGACACACGTGATAGAGCATATTTTGCAACAAGTGGTTTTAAGGGAGAGTTTAAAGCACTTTATGTAATGTCATTCTCTTCAGGTTGGACCGAGGAACTATTTACAAACTCACTAATGATGTATATTAAATATGACCAAAATTTAAGTGTTATGCCTAAGCTAACCATAAAGCCAGGATTCTTTGTTGGAGGTACGCTAAAGCAAGATGCTACACCAGTGCAACATTGGTTTGGGGTTGGAGGTCTTAATGATATAAATTATGTGGATAGCTTTGTACCATTTACCGGAGTTAACTTTGTTCAGCGATTTGGGTATTACGCTGCAATTGTGCGTTTGAAGATACAGTATAATGTTTACGAAAAATTATATCTAACTCTTCGTTCTGATTTTGGATCTACTACTTATTTGCTTGAAGATCTCACTAAATCAGATAATTTAATGTTTGGATATGGGTTAACAGCTTCATACGATAGCTTTATTGGTCCTGTTGAGTTTACTGTTATGGGATCAAATGTTAATCCTTCAATATCATTTTTTGCTAATATTGGTTTTAATTTTTAAGAAAATAAAAGATACATGTATAATAGAATATTGTTAAAATTAAGTGGCGAAGCCCTTATGGGTAGCCAGGATTATGGAATTGATCCGGCTACTCTTACTAGTTATTGCGAAGATATTAAAGAAATTGTTGACAAAAATACACAAGTTGCCATTGTTATTGGAGGAGGTAATATTTTTAGAGGATTACAAGGAGCCGCCAAAGGTATGGATAGAGTACAAGGTGATTACATGGGGATGTTAGCTACTGTTATTAACTCTATGGCCCTTCAAGCGGAACTTGAAAAGCAAGGAGTAAAAGTTAAATTGCTTTCAGGTATATCCATAGATCCAATTGCCGAGTCAACAAGTGGACGTAAAGCAAAACAATATCTAAATGAAGGATATGTTGTAATTATTGGTGGAGGTACCGGTAATCCGTTTTTCACTACCGATTCTGCTTCTGCCTTACGTGGGGTTGAAATTGGTGCACAAGTATTGCTAAAAGGCACCAGAGTTGATGGCGTTTATACTGCTGACCCTGAAAAAGATAAAAATGCTACAAAATATAGTACCATTACATTTGACGAAGCTTACAGCAAAAATTTAAAAATAATGGATATGACAGCTTTTACTTTGTGTAAAGAAAATAACTTACCGATTTTAGTTTTTGACATGAACATAAAAGGTAATTTATTAAAAGTTGTTTTGGGTGAAGATATTGGTACTATAGTCAAGTAATTATAAATTGTAAAAATAGTAATGGTGCAATAAGAAATTGTACATTTGTGGGAATTTAAATTTGATGTTATGACAGACGATGCCATTTTATGCTTAGAAGAAGTTGAAGAGAGTATGCAAGATGCTGTTATTCATCTTAAAAAAGAATTTCTAAAAGTTAGAGCAGGAAAAGCAAGTCCGTCAATGTTGGCAGGGGTTAGAGTTGACTATTACGGATCGTCAACTCCCATTGAGCAAACATCTAATATAAATACTCCTGATGCTCGTCAAATAATCGTTCAACCATTTGACAGAAGTACAATCAATGAGATTGAAAAGGCTATTTTGAATGCTAACCTTGGTTTTAATCCACAAAATGAAGGTGATATTATTCGTATTAATGTTCCGCCTTTAACAGAGGAACGTAGATTAGATCTTGTTAAAAAAGCTAAAGAAATTACCGAAGATACTAAAATTGGAATTCGTAATGCCAGAAAGAATGGTAATGATGAGGCTAAGAAATTAGAAAAGGAAGAAGGTTTATCAGAAGATGATTCAAAAAAATTAATGGATGAAATTCAAAAACTTACTGATGACTACTCAAAAAATGTTGATAAACTATTTGAAGATAAGGAGAAGGATATACTTACTGTATAAGACTCCAACCTCTACTGGAATTTGATTTCATTACAAATTTATGCTTCTTGAGTTTTTATTAAAATCTATAGTTTCTGCTTAATCCGGATTAGGATTTATCTAATTTCTTTTGATTGCGTTTTTCTTTGCGCTTTCTCTTTTCGGTAAACGACTTAATCTTTTTTACCATGTTAAATGCAAATTTGGCAATATTTGTTGTTGTAAGAAATGAGTCGTAAGCCTTACCAATTATTTGATGAGCAATATTTGTAAAGGTAATACTATTACCTAATTCATTGATTTTGTTGTTTAGTTTTTCCTTTTGCTCTGTTAATGCTTCATGCTCCTTTTTAATGTGTTCTGAAAGAGCTCTTTTAGATTCAAAAGTATAAGTTGTATTTATCGATTCATCATCGTCAAATAGTATTCTGCCAAGTATTTTTCGAGCTGGATTAAAAATTAGTTTTTGACGGTAGATAAAAACTAAAACTCCTAATAATGCATAAAAGGCTGCCACTACAATGTAACCTGTACCTATACCAAGTCCGGTAATATCCCCAAACCATCCTGCAAAAGCAAAGGATACAAATAGCAAGACAAAGCTACCAAATGCTAACAATAAAACAAGTAATAACAAGTAAGAGGATAGCTCACCCATCCTCTTAGTCCATACTAGTTTATTGTATTTTATTTCTTTTTCAATAAACGATTTAAACTCCTCTATGGTTTCTTTTAAAGGAATTCCTAGGTCATCATATTCCATAAAATATCAGATTATTCAGAAAAATATTGAATAGCTATTAAATAAAATGTACGATATATATAGTTCGTTAAATGACTTAGCCTGACTAAAAATAGTGTAAGGCTATGCCAAAAAATAGCGGGCTTTATGTATCTAATTATTTTGTCTTAGCTTTTACATCATCTAGCATTGCACTTGCATTACTTTTAACAGTTTCAAGAGTTTCTGCTGTGCTTTCTTTAACATCTTCAAGTACATCTAACATCGAATCTTTAAAGTCATCAAACTTATCATAAAGGTCGTCTGCCAACTCTTTTGATTTGTCTCCTAATTTTTTTCTTGTATCTTCACCTGTTTCAGGTGCAAATAATAGCCCCGCAAGAGCTCCTACCGCAAGACCTGCTATAAAAGCTAGGTTTGAATTTGATTTATTTTCACTCATATCAATAAATTTTTAAAGGTTAATTTATATTGTATTATAGTGTTATTATGCAAAAAGGTTACATCCTTCTTGTTAAATATTTCACCACTTTCATTCGTCGCATAAACTGACGTGCAACAACCTTAATTATAGTGTATGTTGGTATAGCTAAAATCATGCCAGTTATTCCTGCTATTTTACCACCAAGTATTATAGCCAGAAAAACTTCCACAGGATGTGCTTTAACACTTTTGGAATAAATAACGGGCTGAAGAATAAAGTTGTCAATCATGTTTGCAGCGCCAAATACCCCTATTACACTAAAAACTGTAAATAATATTAAGCTGTATTCGCCGGCACTTACCACAGATAGTGTTGCAAGTAGTACCCCAATTATCATACCAATAACTGGTCCTAAATAAGGTATTACATTCATCAACCCACCAAAAAATCCAATAAGTAAAGCATTAGGCACACCCAATATCAATAAACCTATTGTTTCTAAAGTCATCATAATTATTATCTCCACCAGTATGCCGTGGAAGTACCTTACAAGTAGATATTTTGACTCATGGAGGGCATTGTCAAGATCTTCAACATATTTTTCAGGCGATAGAATGAGTAAAAAATTCTTTAATAGTTTTTCATCAACTAAAAAATAATAGGTTAAAAAGATTACGATAAATGCTCCCATAAACATGGAGCCTGTAGTACTAATAATATTTGTAAAGAAGTTAGTGAACCGTGCAAGGCTTACCACATCCATTATTTGACCTTGAAGATAAATAGCAAGTGTTTCGCCCGAGTTAATTACATTGTATTGTACCAAAAAGGCATCAAGCTTATCCATGGAACCTTGGTAATGTGCAATTAATTCATCCACATTAATTGTTGAAATTATATTCCCTTGTCGGATTATTAATGGTACAATGAGTACCATAAAAAGGCTAAAAATAAGTATCATTACCAATAAGCCAATTATGGCACTTAGTGAATGGGGTATTTGCTTTTTTCGTATTTTGATTCCGTCCAGCCTTTTAACCAAAGGCGTACCCATCATAGATAAAAAAGTTGCAATTATTATGTATGCCAGTACATCAGCAAAGTACCACCCCATAAAAACAACAACGCTAAATCCAACAAATGGTTTTATATATTGAAATATATTGTCTCTCATATATGTGTTCGAAATTGAGTTGTAAAGTTAATAAAAAAATGATTTGAAAAGAAAACCATAATTTGTAATACAAGCTCAAATTATAAGTGACGTTTTTCGTAATTATTTACCAGGTAATAATGCACACACTTATAAAACTTTACCGCAAACCTGCATGCCGCAGGCATGTTAGCAAAAAGTATTACGCAAAGTTTAGCAAGGGTATATGTTTAATGTTAAGCACATTGCGTAACCATTTCGCATTTTTAAGCTATTGAAGTTAGTGAATAGTAAAAAGAAAGATACTTAAAAGGTGTACTAGTTAAAGAGCTTTTTGTTATTCTTATGTCTGTCTTTATCTCGTATTTCTTTTTTAATTAGGTTCTTGGATAGTGCATCAGTTAAATCAATGCCAGTTTGATTTGCTATACAAATAAGTACAAAAAGCACATCTGCTAATTCATCACCAAGATCGTGTTTTTCATCAGACTTTTTAAAGGACTGCTCACCATACTTTCGTGATATTATGCGTGCGACTTCACCAACTTCTTCCGTTAGAATAGCCATGTTTGTTAGTTCATTAAAATATCTCACGCCAGTGGAATTTATCCAATCATCAACCAACTGTTGTGCTTCCTTGATAGTCATTTATTTAAATTTAATGTTATAGCATTGTATGCAGGCTAAAATAGTTAATTTTGCCACCCATATGGAATCAACAAAAGAATTTAAAAAGGGAATGGATTTTACTGTTAAAACATTTGCCGGACTTGAAGAAGCATTAGCCACAGAGCTCAAAGAGTTAGGTGCTGATGATGTGGAAATCATTAAACGTGGCGCAACTTTTCGAGGTGACGAAGAGTTGATGTACAAGATAAATTATATGTCGCGATTGGCAGTTAGAGTGCTAAAACCAATTGGTGTTTTTGAAGTTAAAGGTGAAGAACAATTGTACGAAAAAGTTCGTAAGATAAATTGGATGGATGTTTTTAACCTAAATCAAACATTTTCGGTGGATGCCAATTTGTTTCATTCAGATATGGATCATTCGCATTATGCCGCTCTTAAAACAAAAGATGCCATTGTTGATCAATTTAGAGATGCCACAGGAAAGCGTCCATGGGTAAATGTTGAAACCCCCGATATTTATATTGATGTTCATATAAGTCATAATGTTTGTACAATTTCACTTGATAGTTCTGGAGAGTCATTGCACAGGCGTGAGTATAAAATTGCTGCTGATAAAGCACCGATTAATGAGGTGTTGGCCGCTGGTATGATTAATTTATCAGGATGGAAATGTGATGTCGATTTTTATGACCCAATGTGTGGTTCGGGTACAATTCCAATTGAAGCTGCCATGTTGGCAATGAAGATTCCTGCTGGGTATTATCGTAAGAAATTTGCCTTTATGAGTTGGGACGGCCACAACGAAGAACTTTGGAAAAAAGTTAAACAAGAAGCTGATGACGGAATGGTTGATGCAGAGTGTGAGATTTTTGCATCTGACCGATCGGAAAAAGCAGTAGCTATTACAAAACGTAATTTGAAACATGCTGGCCTTCATAAGGATATAAACATAAGCGTAAAGTATTTTGATAGTGTTAAGCCAGAAACTGGTGGAGTACTTATTATGAATCCTCCCTATGGTATTAGGATGGAAGAGCGTGGAGAGTTGCGCGATTTATACAAAGGTATAGGGGATGTGTTAAAACAAAACTTTATGGGTTTTGATGCCTGGGTAATTAGTCCAAATTTTGAAACTGCTAAGTTTATTGGCTTGCGTCCATCACAAAAAGTAACACTTTATAATGGTCCCATTGAAACTCGTTTCTTGAAATTTGAAGTGTATGAAGGTACCAGAAGGTATGGTGACAAATCAAGTGAAAATTACCAAGAAGCTGGAGCTGATAATGAAAAGAGCGATAATGAAACTAAAGATGATAAGTTTAAGCGTTCAGATAATCGTCGTTCAGATTATGAGTCTAATTATAAAAAAGATAGCTACAAACGTTCTGATGATAGTAAGTATGACAAACCAAAACGTGATGATGATTCAGAAGAGTACGTAAAACGAACTCCAATGGATGATAGATCGATGAATCGTAATCGTGATTTTGATAAAGCCACTGGCGAAACTAATCCTGAGAAAAGAAGAAAGATTAACGCTGAAAGAAGCAAGAATTTTGATAGACATATGGATTCTCTTAGAAGGTTTACCAGATCTGACAGCAAAACTGACGGAGTTAAAAAACCAGGTAGAAAAAGAATCTCAGGGAAGAGGCCAAGGAAGGATGATAAGGAGTAAAAAATCACAATGAATAGTTCAATTCAGTAGTAATATTCTACCTAATCAACATCACAGTTCCTGTTTTTGAAACATTGTAGTAGTTAGCTCCGTCGTTGGAAAAATAGTAGGATATTTTCCAAAAGTATGAATTAGTTGAAAGATTATTCCCTTTGTATATACCATCCCAACCATTGAGCTGGTCGGTTGATTCGAAAATAAGTTCACCCCATCTGCTAAAAATCTGCATTCTGAAATCATCGAGTGTGGTATTGCTTACTACTTTGAATTCATCATTTAAGCCATCGCCGTTGGGTGTAAAGGCATTTGGTATTCCCACATTATAATTATATAATATAACAATTTGTACTTCAGAACATTGGCTACTTCCACATTGGTTATGCCAATTTGCGTAATATGTTGTTGTTGTGATGGGGCGCATTATTTCGAGGGGAGTACCTGTACCTACAGTATCACCACCACAATTATTAGAACTCCATATTAACTCGTCTCCCCATCCGCCTTCGGCAGTAAGAAGTATGTTAATTTCATCCACGATATTAATTGTGTCATTATCTGCGTAAGCATTTGTTGGAGCAATTGCCAATGGGTTTGATACAATATCCCCATCTGTAAGTATTAAAGTTGGCTGGAGCCCGGGTTGGTTTGTTACATTAGTTAATTGATGATTCCAGCTTAAACTTGAAGTGTTATCCGCAAAAGCGCTAAACGTAAAATTAAACAGTTTACCATCTGGCAAAGTGATGTCTTGAATCGAATCCCATGAAACGGTTATAGTATTGCCAGTAGTTGTTACGGTTGTGTTGATTGCAATTTCTGGGGCAATATCGGTTACGCTGATAAAACTTAACATGCTATTATCAAATTCGATGGAAAGAGTGAAATTCACAATTTGAAGAAAGTTTGAAACATTACATGCCATAGAAAAAGTATCATCAACACATACAATTATATAAGCAAAGTTAGCAACAAAATCAGGTGAATCGAAAACGCTTAGCTCAGCTTGTGAACTGCTAATAGTATTGCAGTTTCCTGATATTATGCACAGATAAAGATTTCCATTCATGGTAATATCAATTGGATTTATTGTTAATGTGGGGCTATTAACACCGCTGTACTCATTAATATTTGTAAGGTCGATCCAGTTGTTTCCATTGTCAGTGCTTTCTTGCCACTGGTAATCCAAAGCAAAATCTACGGACACCATAAACTCGGCTGTAGCACCGATAATTAAGTCGCTATCTTGAGGTTGGGAGGTTATTTGTATTTCATCTAACACAACAATTTCTATGGTATCATAAAGAGTATTAAAACCATCGCCAACTTCAACAAAATAAGCTGTGGAGGTAATGGGGGGTTGGCATCTACTGACAGACCTGCGTTTGTGTAACCAGGCGGGTTAGATGTCCAAGATGCATTATAGTTGCCAGAACCACCAAGAACATTTATATGAAGATTTGTAGTTTGACCTGGGCAAATTGTATCAGGGGTGCCTGTGGCTGATAGTATTCCGAAGGCTCCGCCAGTAATCTGAATTAATATTGAGTCAATTGAGGAACAGTTGGTCGTTTGATCGGTTACCTCAAAAAAGTAATAAATATCATCCTCCAATGTAACTGTTGTTGGGTTTTGGTTGGTTGGGTTGGTTAACATTAATACAGGTTCCCATGTAAACTGTAACGGCCCTGGATTTCCACTCATATGTCCATACAATGTGGTATTTGTTCCATAAGGGATACTTGTGGCAACAGCCGTGATACTGATGGTGGGATTTTGATTTACTTGTATATCGATGTATGTTGTATCTGATTCGCAACCAGCATCAACCGATAAGCTAACAGTTTTTGTACCGGAGGAAGTCCATTGAATGTTGTATGGGCCTTCGCCTGAACCGCTAATAATTGTTGCATCTATTCCAAAATCCCAACGATAATCGGCAGTGGGAGCGGGTGGGGCATTTCCTGTGTAAGTTATTAGGGCGGTGTCGCTCATGCATATTTGTGATAACAAATTGAACGTAGATGTTGGTACATCAATTACGGTTACTGTGCATGCGTCTTCTTCTGTGATTATTTCATAAAGTGCAACATCATCGATGGCAAAATCGTTTCCAATTCCAGTGTTAGTTATGTTAAGATCAATAATTCTAATTTCTACAGATGTTGCTGACTCAGAATCCCAGATGTATGTGAATTCAGTCCAATCACATATTGCAAATGAAACTGATTTATTACCAATTACTACATCGTTTATTTCAAATTGCAAATCAGGAGTATACGCAGGGAGCACCGAAAGCGACATGTTGGCAAGCCATGTTGAGAATCTATATTCAGTATTTGGGTTAATATTATTTACTGTTATTTTGTAAAGAGTGGTATTTGCAATTGTTGGGCCATTTGCAACTATCATTTTGCCCCCACTAACAGGACTTGAACATGATGAAGGAAAGCTATTATGAAGAAAACTTGGGTCGCTATCAACGCCATATACACCGTTTGGTGGTGGAGTGAATAAACAATTGTTAGTATTACAAGGATCATAATCACTTGTAAAACCCGTATTGCCTGATTCAAAATCACCATTTTGCACAAGATTTGTAGTGCTTACTGATGTTCCGGTTAATGTGTAAATAGTTGTTGCTGATGGTTGTACGGTTGGAGTGAGTATATTTGGGTTACTAATTGTTGGGTCGTTTGGTACTGATGTCCAGGAGTAATCCCAGCTTGCTGGTCCTGTACCTTGTAGTGTGGTAATGTCACCAGTACAAATTGATTGATTGGAGCCAGCATTAACTTGTGTTCTGGCAGAAAATGTCAGTACTAATACAAATACAGATAAAAGAAATATCCTCATAGGTAGATTATTGCCAAATGTAAGTTTAGTTATCTATTAATTAACCAGAATTAATGTACCAGTCTCAATCTCCTTTTTATTAAAAGGTCCGGTTGATTTAAGATTATAAGCTATTTTCCAAATATACGCACCTTTTTTTACTTTATTACCTTTATATGTTCCATCCCACCCAAGAGTTTGGTCGGTTGTCTCGTAAATTAACTGCCCCCATCGGTTGTATATCTGCATGTTGAATTCTTCAAAGATAGTATTGCTTACAATACCAAACTCATCATTTAAACCATCCCCATTTGGTGTAAATGCATTTGGAATATTAATATTGAAATCGGAGTTTATAACAATAAGCACATCAACGCAATTACTTACTCCACATTGGTTTTGCCAATAAGCATAATAAATTGATGTGTTCTCAGGTCGTGGAATTTCCATAGGTGTACCATATCCAATAGTATCGCCATAACAACTGCCTGAACTCCATATTAATTCGTCGCCTAAGCCTCCAATAGCAGTAAGTGTAATGTCAATAACATCAATAATATTTATGGTGTCTTTATCAGAAAAGGCAGAAACAGGTGATTCTGGTAATGGGAGAATTTCAATATCACCATCGGTGAGTATCATATTTGGATGGAAGCCGGGCTCGTTGGTTACTTCACAAAACTGATTATCCCATATTATTTCTGGTGTACCTTCTGATTTTGCAATAAATGTAAAATTGAACAATAATCCATCAGGTAAGGTGACCTCTTGTGATGAATTCCAGCTTACAGTAATATTTTTGCCAGATGATAAATCTTGAATGTTATTTGTGATTTCAGGTTGTATGTTTGTAATACTTTTGTAGATTAATAAACTAGTGTCAAACTCAATAGAAAAGTTGAAATCGATAATCTGATTAAAGTTATAAACATCACATGCTACAGAAAAAGTGTCATTAGCACACACTTTATCTTGATCAAGATTACTTTCGAAATCTGGAAAATAATAAACATTAAGTGTTGCCTCTCCACTTGGTAAATCGTTGCATCTTCCTAATACAATGCATCTATATAGATTGCCATGCATGTTTGTGTTTACGGGATCAATTAGTAGTGAAGAGCTATCAATACCAGAGTATTCATTTTCATTTGTTAAATCAATCCAAGTGCTACCACCGTCTTCACTTACCTGCCATTGGTAACTGTTTGCAAAATTTGCTGATATTGTAAACTCGGCGGTATTTCCTTCTAATAATATTAAATCCAGAGGTTGTAAAGTAATTGAGGTTGTTGGTAATAAAACAATTTCAATTGAAGTTGATACAGTAGTGAATCCATCGAAAACGTCAGCATAATAAGTTGTGTTTGTACTAGGGCTGACATCGATGCTCAATTCTGGTCCGGTATAAACCAGCCCCGGAGGATCAGATGTCCAGGTGATTTCATAATTCCCTGAACCTCCTGTGATATTGACTAGTAATGTTGATGGTTGTCCCGGACATACAGAATCGGGTGTTGCTAATAATGATAATATGCCAAGTGCCCCACCAGTAATTTGTATTGTTATTGAATCGGTTGATGTGCAACCAGAACTTTGGTCGGTAATATCAAAAAAGAATTTTGTTGTTCCACCAAGTAGTTTTGTTTCAGGATCAAGGATGGTCGCAACAATAAGAGAATCTTCTGGTTGCCATTCGAAATTAAAAGGTCCGGGGTTGCCGTTAATTATTGCATGTAAAGTTGTGCTTGTACCAAAAGGTATATTTGTTGCATCAGCTGTGAGCGTTGATGATGGGCTTTGGTCAACAATAATTTCATGAGATGTAGTATCTGAAAGACATACTTCATCAACATGTAGTATTACGGTATGAACCCCAGGATTAGACTATATTGCTTTATAAGGGTCAGGGACAGGACCGCCTGTTACAGTTGCAATTCCAAAATCCCAATTAAATAGGGCAGAGGGTGAAGCTGTACCGGTGTATGTTATGATGACTGTATCGTTGGAGCAAGTTTGAGTAGCCATGTTAAAAGTAGAAGTAGGAATAGGTGCAATAGTAACTGTACATTCATCCTCAAAATATGTAACTTTAGAGAAATTAATATCATCTAGTGAGAAGTCATTACCATTTCCAACTGTATTTTGGTTAACAATACTGATAGTTGCAGATGTTGCAGTGCCCGAATTCCATTTCTCAAAAAACCTGTTCCACTGACAGGTTATTGGAGATGCTTGAAAAGGTTCACCTAATAGTACACCATTAATTTTAAACTGTAACAAGGCAGGGTTGGATGATGATAAACTTGCCACGTATGTGGAGAATTCATACTCTGTATTTGGAGTTATACCTACTATTGTTTCTGTCCAGATAACAACATTTGCTTGTTGTGCACCATTTATAGCCATGAAATAAATTCCGTATGGGGTATGGTTGTTATTGCAAGTAAAATTATTATGGTTGTAACTGGCATCGTCTGTAATAGCATATGTTCCTTCGTTCCATAAACCATTTGGTCCTGGGCTGTACGTATAGGAGCTTGTAAAACCACTATTTGATCCTGTTTCAAAATTTCCATTAATAACTAAGTTTGACATACTTACTGACCTCCCTGTTAAAGTATAATCAGTGGGAACAACAGGCTGTACTGTTGGTGTTAAAATTGTAGGGTTGCTTATGGTTGGATCGTGTGGGACAGATGTCCATTCATATGTGTATTGTATTGGTCCTGTACCTTGAAGGGTGGTTATTTCACCTGTGCAAATAACAGTATCAGGACCGGCATTAACCTGCGATGTGGCAGCTAAGCTCATAAACAAAACAATTACTAATAGAAAGAACCATTTCATACTCATATTTCTAATTGTTATAATTATTAACCGAGTCCGCAGCAGGGATTGAAGCGGGAGCTTGTTGAAAACCCAATGATGGTACTGTTGGTAGGTGGATGCTGACAGTGGAAGCACCCGCACTACTTACAGTACCACAATTGGGGTGAGACAACTACAAGCGTAAAGCCTGTAGTCTGCCCAAATAAAAAATTACTTCTTCATTTCTTCGGCATAAAACTGGTAGAACCATGTGATGGTTTCGATGCCGTTGTAGAAGTTGATTACCGGATAATTTTCGTTTGGCGAATGGATGGCATCCGACTCGAGGCCAAAGCCCATGAGAACAGATTTTATGCCCAGTTTATCCTCAAAAGTTGAAATGATGGGGATGCTGCCGCCGCTACGAGTTGGTACGGGAGTTTTGTTGTAAACCTTTTCGAAGGCCAACTCGGCCGCCCTGTAGGCAGGGAGATCGATGGGGCAAACGTAAGCCTGGCCACCATGCAATGATTCAACCTTTACCTTTACAGATTTTGGTGCTATGCTTGCGAAATATTTCTCGAACATAACCGAAATTTTTTCGTTATTTTGATCGGGAACCAAACGTGTTGAGATTTTTGCGTAAGCCTTTGAAGGGATCACAGTTTTTGCACCTTCGCCAGTGTATCCACCCCAGATTCCGCAAACATCGAAGGATGGACGGATGCCAGTTCGTTCAATTGTTGTGTAACCAGCTTCGCCAGAAAGCTCTTCAACATCGATGGCTTTTTTGTACTCGTCGGTGCTAAATGGGGCCTTGTTTAGCATATCTCTTTCCTTGTCGGATGATTCGAGAACATCGTCATAAAAGCCTGGCATTGTGATTTTACCATCATCGTCGGTCATGCCAGCAATCATTTTTGCAAGAACGTTAATTGGGTTTGCAACAGCTCCTCCAAATAATCCTGAATGTAAATCTCTGTTTGGACCGGTTACTTCAACCTGCCAGTAAGAAAGTCCGCGAAGACCTGTGGTAATTGAAGGAATATCTTCGGCAATCATTCCAGTGTCAGAAACTAATATTATATCAGCTTGTAGCATTTCTTTATGCTCGTCGCAAAAGGCACCAAGACTAACAGATCCAATTTCCTCTTCACCTTCGATCATGAATTTAACATTGGTGGTGAGTTTGTTGTTTGTAACCAACGCTTCAAAAGCTTTAATGTGCATAAACCCCTGGCCTTTATCGTCGTCGGCACCACGTGCCCAAATTTTTCCGTCACGAATTTCTGGTTCGAATGGTGGAGAATCCCAAAGGTCGATTGGATCTACCGGCATTACATCGTAATGTGCATAAACAAGAACTGTTGGCAGGTTAGGGTCGATTATTTTTTCGGCATAAACCACAGGGTTGCCTTTTGTTGGCATAACTTCTGCTTTGTCTACTCCGGCTGCGAGTAGTACCTTTTTTAAATGCTCAGCCATGCGGATCATATCATCTTTATGGTCTGATAATGATGATATAGATGGGATGCGAATTGCTTCGAACAATTCTTCCATAAATCGTTCTTTATTGTCGTCAATAAACTTTTTTACTTTTTCCATTTTTTCGTGGTTTAAAAATTAAGGGTGTAAAGGTAGTAAGAAAGTTTAAAGTTTAAAGTTTAAAAGTTTAAAAGTTGAAAGTTCAAAAGTTGAAAGTTTAAAAGTTGAAAGTGAAAATGAAGTGGGTATGAGTATTTGTTAGTCTACAGTCGGCAGTCTTCAACCTTATACTTTAAATAATCGATGCTATTTCATTTGAAACCCAACAATATTTAGTGGTGGCATAAGCTGTGTTTCGACCTTGCTTACTCTTGCCCATTGTGTGCCAATATTAACCCATTCGATAAACGTTATTAAATCTGTTTCGTCACCTTCGGCTTCGATGTAAACAGACCCATCCGGCTTGTTTTGAACGTAACCTGATATGTTTAATTCAATGGCTTTTTTGTTTGTGTAGAAACGGAAGCCAACTCCTTGAACCCTACCATATACTTTTATTATTGCTGCTTTTATCATGGACTATGGTGAATTGTGACTGGTGAATAGTGACTTGGCTAGAGACTAAGTCGCTTTGTGATTATATTATTTATTTTTTCGAATAGCTGATCAGGGATGAGTTTACGCCATGGGAACTCATCAAATTCGCCCTTGAAGGCAATGAAATAATCAATATTGCAATCTTCAAATTCTTTAATCACGAAGTCTCTAAAGTTAATTCCCACAATCCATCCATCGCCAATATTATCAAACCATTCTTCGTAATAATCGTTTGTGTCGCCATGGTAATTGAGTACGTTTTCGCCGATTATGATAAAGTGTTTGATGTCGTTTTCAAGTAGTGTTTCGATTATATCTCTGTACAGAAACATGATATCGTTGTACAGTAAATCGTTCCATTCGCCAATCATTTCTAAAACGCAATACTTTAGTTCATAATTGACCATCAGTATTTTAAGGAATAATGTTTGGGATCCGAACTCGTCCCATTGCGGATGGATTAAGTGATTATAAACTGCATTTGAAAAGGTGAACTCGCTGTATTCTCTGTCGTAAAATGGGGATGCTGGATCGTTGGCTGCAACATAGATATCTCGCCAATTATAATATGGTTCAATTTCGTGCATTAGCTTAGTTTTGAAAGATAGTAGCCGCCAAAAGCAAGAGCAATCCCAAATATATTTGTTGCAAGTATGTAAATTATAATATTCTTAATGTCGCCTTCTTTACTCATACTAAATACATCAAAAGCAAAAGTTGAAAATGTGGTAAAGCTGCCAAGTATACCAACAAATAGAAATAATCTAATTCCAGGCGTTACATAAATTTTGTCAAAAATCCCCCACAGAAGACCTATCATGAAAGATCCGATGAGATTTACAGCAAGTGTAGCCCAAGGGAAATTTTGATTACTTAATTTATCGTAAAAGGTAAAGATTAAAAACCTTAATACAGCCCCAATGCTTCCGCCAAGAGCCACAACCAGTATCTTATGTATCATAATGCAAACTTTAATCCGGGAATACTTTTTAAGTCAGAATAAAGTTTTTCCATTTGTGGTTTTTTTTGTAAAGTAACCTTGTAGTTGTAGCTAACATATGTGCCTTTGCTACTTTTTTTATTACCAATATATGTGTTGCTAACTTTTAATTTGTCAAATAGTAATGATAGGTTTGTCATGTTATCTTTATCAGAAACTGATGCATCGATTACTACCTTTAGTTCGAAAGTGACAGGAAATTCAATTATTGTGCCTTCTGTTACATCTTCTACATTTTTTGTAATACCGTTATCCGATTCTTCTTTTTTTGCCATAATATTATAATTGAAAAACTAATTTAATTTGTCCCCATCTAAAATCATAGGCATCTGTGAACTCAGGAGACAGGTAAAAGTTTTGTAACTCAAAGCCAACCTTTTTGTAGTACAATGCAAATCCAACGCTAAGGTTAACAACAAGCCTATTAATATTTTTACTTTGAATTACATATGGACTATTAGTTGCAAACATGCTTCCCTGTAGCGTGGCATCGTAAAAAACCAAGTTTGTTTGCCCACTTACAAAGAACCAATATTGTATATTACTTTTCTTTGTGGTAGTTCCGTATATGGTTGATGGTCCGCGAAATACAGGTATAAAGCTACCTGTTCTAAAATATAAGCCGGCATTAATTTTATTAAAAATTGTGCCAACATTACCTCCTGCTGTTAAGTTTAGTTCAATGTGGGGATTGCTAACAATTCCTTTCTCGATATTTACCTGATAATCGATAATGATATTATTATTGATTTGGTTTGTCCATCCAACTGGCTCAATGTTATGTATTGAAGATTGTACAAAATCACCCATAGATGCTGGTCCAAGTACTCCAAAATTTATACTGCTTTTTATGGATATTTTTTTATTAATGTTATAGCTGTGGCGAAATTGACCCATGGTAAGAAATGCCGAAAACGGACGATCACCAACAGATATTTCTACAACATCGGGGTTTGTAGGAGTGTAAATATTTTGTCGGATGGAAAACCCTTGTAAATTTATTTTCGACTTTCTAAGTCCTAATAGTACATTTGAAAGTGGTGACTGATTAGCTAAGGGGGTTATTAATTCAAAATAAATTCCGTTGGTGAAGTAATAGTCGGTATTGTCGAAAATATCATTATCGAAAACTATATTTATTAGTGTAATTGGGTTGATTACCTTTTTAAAGTCGATGGTATATGTTGGATTGAAAATAGATTCAGTGATGGGTACTTTGGTTGTTATTGGAGCAATTTCGGTTAGCTTATGGTTTACCAAACTGCCAATAGTTATTGAGACTTTGGTTTGATTTAGAATGGTACTATCAGTAATTTTATATGTAGTAGAAATAATACTACTTTCTTTTTTATCAAGTGGGTTAACTGTTGTTGTAAGATTTTTATAAGGTACTTCAGCAGGCTTATCGACAACATCCTCTTTCTTTTGATGTTGAGAACAAGAGGCTAGTATTGTTAGTAAAACAATGGTTAACAGATATGTTGTTAGATGCTTGATATTGCAAAGATAGGATATTCTTAATTTCTGGCTTGAGAACTTATTATAAATTTATCACTCAAGCTATGGCAGTTGAAAACCTAGGAAGAAATATTCTACGGGATAGGGTAAGAGAAGCTACGCTGAACTAGTCCCTAATAATAATTTTGCTCTATCTTATATCAAACATTGTTAACTACCGTTATTTTCAATTTCTTTTAAAACTTCTTTTTTGTACTTTTTATTTGTGTAGATGTAAACTACTCCGTTTTTATTTCCGGATATTTTTGTTGTTGTTTCATCTTTCATGATCATAATTTTTTCAATCCATTTATTTTTTATTTTATCAGCCTGTTTAGAATTGATTTCGTAATTTACACTATCAACTATAACAATTATCGATGGGTTCATGCTAAGTGAAATTAATCCTTGATCTTGTGGTTTTAGTGATTTAGAAAAACTCTGTCCTGTAACTGAAATTATAGATAATAGGAAAATGCAAGCAAGTAGGGTTTGTTTTAACATGTCTTTTTTTTAAGTTTAAACTATGTTTTAAAAAGTATTGGGTTTAAAAATTTATTTTTCAAATTTAGTCAACCTACTTTGATTATTAGTCATTAAATATGTAAAAGATCAGTAGATTAACATATTTTATGAAATTATGCAATTGATATTATATCAATTATTTATTGTTAAGGTTCAGTTACATTATAAGCAAATTAATTCTAACTGTAAGCAGTTAGAAGAACCTACTTCCATATTTGAAACTTTCCCTAAAAAGCATCACTTTCAATTACAATAATAAAAATAATAATATGTCGAGTAAGGGTAAATCGATGTTTTACTGTCTTATAAGTATAAAAGATGTACTAGCAGAATGGTATAATTAATTTGCATACACATTTTCTGTTGTTCGTTTACCAAAACCATGACTTGAACTTTACGTTATCAATATTGGGAATTGCTAATGTGAAGTTCCACAATCAATTGAGTTTTAACCCTTGCACCTAAGCAGGATAAATCGAGTTATTATGAAAAATGTATCTTTTTACTTACTAGTTGGTATTATATTTATAGCAAATGTTATCCTTGCAAATGGTGTTGCTATTAAAAATGCGGAGTATAGTGATTACTTTCGCCTCCTTTCATCAGATGTAGAGGCTACGGTTTATGATCAAATTGCAATTGTAGTTTCTACTCAGAAATTCCTAAACAATACAGGTGAAAAATCAAAAATTAAATATGCTTTTCCCTTGGTAGAAGGGGCAACAGGAACAGGTTTAAGGTGGAAAATCGGAAATATCTGGTATACAGCAAATTTATCACCATCACCGCAGGACACAACCCTCCCTGGTGGAGGTGGGGGAAATACGTCCCTTCAAAATTATTTAGGTGATTCTCCGTTATTCTTTAACCTAGAGGATTCAATTGCAAGTGATTCAATTCTAACTATTGAGTTAACATATGTACAACTATTGCCTTATGATTTCTATGAAGTTTCTTTCTTTTATCCCAATGACTACTCACTTATCCAAAATGAAGTACTGGATTTTCAGCATATTCATTTTTCATTGGAATCACAACGTACCATAACAAACATAGAGCTAACAAGTCATACTCCAAACGTGATAAGCTACAACGATAGCATAGCTGAGTTTGATTATGAGATTTTTGAGGCTGCCGCCACCATTGATTATCAAGCATATTACGAATTGAGCCCGGAGGATCTTGGATTGTTCAGCTATAGTACCTTCATAACAGATACGGCATTTGGTTGTGACGAATATGGGAATGGATTTTTCACTTTCATAGTAGAACCCGATCCGCAATCAGAGGTGATACAAAAAGTTTTTACTTTGATAATTGATCGGTCAGGAAGTATGAGTGGTGATAAAATTACACAAGCTATAGATGCGGCAAGTTACATCGTAGAAAATTTAAATGAAGGGGATTATTTTAATATTGTTGATTTTGCATCAGATATTTCTGCTTTTGAAGATGATCATGTATTGTTTAATCCGACTTCACAATCATCAGCATTAAGCTATATTAGTAGTTTGTATGCCACTGGTTCAACAAATATCTCTGGAGCTTTTTCAAATGCAATTCCTGACTTTGCTACCAGCGATACTACATTGGCAAATATTATTATTTTTCTAACAGATGGTCAGGCAACAACAGGAATAACTAGTACCAATGCCATCCTTCAGCATATTCAGGATCTTATTATTATAAATGAAGTCTCTAATCTTCAAATCCATACATTTGGAATTGGAGATTATACAAATGAAGCACTTCTTTCACAAATTGCATCTCAAAACAATGGACTTTGCAAAATTCTGGGTGATGATGAACTGGAGGAAGAAATTACCAGATTCTATCGAAAAATTCGAAATCCGGTACTTATTAATACTGAAATGACCGTTGATCCACCTGTATTGGTTGAGGTTTTCCCAAATCCACTCGACAATTTATATCTTGGGCAACAACTAATTGTTGTGGGACGATACGAAAACGCTGCAAATATTAACGTTAGTTTCAGTGGAGATGCTTTTGGCCAACCACAAACTTATCAGTATAGTGTTGAGTTAGCGGATACTACTATTCTTACTTATCAGTTTCTAACAAAACTATGGGCAAAAAAGAAAATGGAAAACCTTATGATTCTTTATCATACATTTTCCCCAGAGTCACAAGAAGCTGATGAAATAATGAATGAAATTATTGACATAAGCATATGCTATAATGTTATCAGTCCTTTTACTTCATACACTGGAGGTGGAATAACTTTCATAGAGTATGATGATTATATTACTGAAAATGCTGAAAAACAATGCTACGCATATCCAAATCCAACAGCAGGAGAAGTAAATATTGAGTTTGTTGTTCGGGGTCCGGTTTATGAACAAGCCACAATACATTTTTTCGATTCATTTGGTAGGCTTATTGATGTGGCATCAATCCAAATAATGGGACAAGGAACATACAAGTTACTGTGGAGAGGAACTAACTCAGAAGGTAATTCAATTCCAGCAGGTTATTATTACTTTATTATACAATATAATAATCAGGCATTTAAAGGAGAGATTATAAAACTGTAATTGGTATAAAGGTACGTAAACCGCAATAGGGGTTGAAGTGGTAGCTTGTTGAAATTGAGGTTGATAGTATTGTTTGTAAATATTGGCTGACAGAGGAAGCCCATTATTTACTTACAATAATACAACATAAATGAAACAACTATAAACGTAAAACCTGGTGGCCTACCGTATTTTTTATGCAGGTAGGGTAATTGCCATATTAACTATCTAACTAAAAAATTTTAGGATACTTTTCGGGGTTATAATCGTGCATCATATTGTAAACCTCGTCGAATAAATCTTCGGCATTTGGGTTCGAAAAGTAGTCACCATCAGTGCTGTATGCCGCTCGATGGGCCTTGGCAGTAAGCGTACGTGGCTGGGCATCAAGATGATAATATGCACCGTGCTCCTCAATTACGATTTGCATCATGTAGGCAGTTGCGCCACCCGGCACATCTTCATCAAAAAATATAACCTTATTGGTTTTGCTAACAGACTTTGCAATTAATTTGTTGATATCGAATGGTATAAGGGTTTGAACATCGATTAGTTCAATGCTGATATTTACATTTTTTAGCTGCTGCGCGGCATCCTGAGCAATTCGTACGCACGACCCGTAAGTTACAATAGTAACATCGCTTCCCTCCTGTAGAATATTTGGAACGCCAATGGGTGTTTTGAATTCACCAATATTTTCCGGCTTCTTTTCGCGTAAACGGTATCCGTTTAAAGGCTCAATTATTAGCACTGGTTGATCCGATTCGAGATAGGTATTGTAGAATCCAGCTGCCTGTGTCATGCTGTGTGGCACGGCAACATGTACTCCTCTTATTGAATTTATGACCATACTCAATGGCGATCCTGAATGCCATATACCCTCGAGGCGATGACCACGGGTACTGATAATCATTGGTGCTTTTTGGCCGCCATTGGTACGATAATGCGTGGTTGCTAAATCGTCACTAAGTACCTGTAAACCATAAAGTAAATAATCGAAATATTGTATCTCGGCAATGGGACGTAGTCCACGCAATGCCATGCCCAAGCCTTGACCAATTATGGTTGCTTCGCGAATGCCAGTATCAAAAATCCTGTTTTCACCATGTTTTTCCTGAAGGCCTTCGTAGGTTTGATTTACACCTCCAATTTTACCAACATCTTCGCCAAAAGCAACAACAAGCGGGTTGTTTGTAAAAATGTAGTCAAAGTTATCTCGTAGGATTTCTCTTCCGGGGAGATACTCTGGTTCTTCAGAGTATTTGGGAGCTACACTTTCAATGTTTAAAGCTGATAAATTTGATTCGCTATAAAGATGTGAACTATAACGCCGTTCATTTTCAGCCATTTCTTTTTTCAACCACTCAGTAATATTTATTTTTAATGAGTTATGAGGATTGCTACAACTATCGCAAATAAGCCGTAGTATTTTGCGTGCAGATGAGATAATATCTTTATATATTGGTTCGCCAATTTTTCTTAGGCTATCTTTAATTTCATCAATTTCGGAAGTTTGTGCACATTTACAAGTAGTGATGTTGACTAGATTGAGAAATTCTTCCTTTTTTGCTATGATTGGTTTAAGATAATTATTCCATGCATTCTTTTTTGCCTGGCGCACTCTTTTAATTGCTTCCTTTTCAATATTATCAAGTTCTTCTTTTGATGCAATCTTTTCATCAATTATCCACTGATGCATTTTTGTTATACCATCAATTTTAATTTCATTTTCGAGTTGCTCTTTTGTTTTATACCTTTCGTGTGAGCCTGAGGTAGAATGACCTTGTGGTTGCGTACATTCGCGAATGTGGAATAATACAGGTACGTGTTCTTTTCGGCAAACTGCGATTCCTTTTTTGTATAATTCAACTAAAGCAGCATAATTATGGCAGTTTTCGCGATAGATGTAAAAGCCGTTGGTATCTTTCTCCTTTTCAAAACCCGAAAGAATTTCGCTAATGTTGCATTTTGTGGTTTGATATTTGTTTGATACTGAGATTCCCCAGCCATCATCCCAAACAGACATTGCCAGAGGTACTTGCATTACACCTGCTGCATTTATTGTTTCGAAAAAGTGCCCTTCGGAAGTTGAAGCATCGCCAATTGTACCAAA
>JASFZK010000037.1:0-37768 GCA_045267845.1 Bacteroidota bacterium
CAATGGTAGCTTGCTTTCGCGAAATTTTAAGTAAGGTATACTTAACATGTACTTTCATTTCGCTATCCTCAAGAGGCTCAATATCAGTTTCCCAACTATCACCAACCTTAACTTTTCCTTCAGGGTAAACTGCGAAAGTATTTCCAGAACTTAAGTTATTTGTAATATCACTACTAGTGATACCACTAATATCCATATCAATAATATTACCATGATTATCCATCGACATTACTATGGATTCGCCAATAACCTTATTCATTTCTTCGCCAACCTTTGCTCCCATACCCGAATTATAAGTTGACGAATCATCTGAG
The DNA here is from genome assembly GCA_045267845.1 of Bacteroidota bacterium. Taxonomy (GTDB): domain Bacteria; phylum Bacteroidota; class Bacteroidia; order Bacteroidales; family F082. Next base: position 315 of record JASFZK010000037.1, read on the forward strand.
TCATAATTAATTTCCATCCCGAAAATCTTTTGATTCATCTTTATCCTGTCAATAATAAAATCCATAAAGATCTTATTACTCTCAACTTTATTAATTGCAGAAGTCATTTCGATATTTAATACACTAACCATCGTCATGGTTGTTCCCATTGCTTCAAATGACATGTCGAGGTCAACATCAGTAACAAAACTATAATTATCACCCTTTTTAAGATCATATTTTAATTCTACACTTTTCTGAGCAAATGCACTCGAAATATTTATAAATAGTAAGCCTGCTATAATCACTAATGATAATTGGATTTTAGATTTCATTTGTTAATTGATTTTAATAATAGTTAAATAATTTATTCTTTTTAAATATGTAATTTTTTATGCATACGGGGATTAAAATCCAGGTTCATCCTCTGGCATACTATTCATTTTTGATGCAAATGTGTTAATGCCAGCTCCAGGGTCATCAGCTGAATAACCTCCACTCTGCGAGTAATCTTCAAATTTAGCAAAATCAGCAATAAACCTTAATTTCACATCTCCAACGGCTCCATTTCTATGCTTTGCAATAATAACTTCAGTAACTCCTTGGGTTGGTGAGCCATCTTCAAATTCATCGATTTTATAATATTCAGCCCTATAGATAAACAACACAAGGTCGGCATCCTGCTCAATTGCACCCGATTCACGCAAATCGGAAAGAATTGGACGTTTAGCCTGACCCGGGCGAGTTTCCACGGCTCTACTTAACTGTGATAATGCAACAACCGGAATATTTAACTCCTTAGCTAACGCTTTAAGTGACCGTGATATTTGACTAATCTCCTGTTCGCGATTTCCTTTATTATCAGCACCACCACTCATAAGTTGTAAATAGTCAATAAAAACCATCTGAATATCATGCTGTTGCTTTAGGCGTCTACATTTTGCTCTCAATTCAAAAATTGATAAAGCCGGTGTATCGTCAATAAACATCTTAGCATCTACTAAATTCGACACCTTATCAGTAAGTTGTTGCCATTCATGACCCGCAAGATCACCTCGCTTTAATTTATCTGACTTAAGTTCAGTTTCGCTTGAAATTAATCTTGTAACAAGCTGTACTGACGACATCTCCAACGAAAAAAAAGCAACAGGCTTGTTAAAATCAACAGCCACATTTCGAGCCATATTTAAAGCAAGAGCTGTTTTACCCATGGATGGGCGAGCAGCCAATATAATTAGATCCGATTTTTGCCAACCAGAAGTTATTCTATCTAAATCAACGTACCCAGATGGCACACCACGCATATGATCATCAGAATCCTTAGCACTTTCAATATCCAAGATTGCCTGCTTTATCAGTGATGGCATATCTTCAAAATTTCGTCTCAAATTCGACTCAGAAACCGCAAATAGATTTCGCTCAGCTCTATCGAGTAAATCAAATACATCAGTTGTATCTTCAAAAGCATCTTTTATAATACTGGAAGAAATACGAATCAACTCACGTTGAATATGCTTTTGAAGTATAATCCTGGCATGATACTCAACATTTGCAGTGGATGCTATACGACTGGTAAGCATGGTAATATAATAAGGCCCTCCAACCATTTCAAGTTCACCTAAACTTTTTAGTTCGTTTGTAACAGTTAGGATGTCAACAGGTTCCGATTTGCCAAATAAACTTGCAATGGCTCCCATTATTTTTTGATGGCTATCTTTGTAAAAAACAGCTGGAGAAAGAATATCAATTACAGCGCTTACAGCATCTTTTTCCAGCATCATTGCACCAAGCACAGCCTCCTCTAAATCAATTGCTTGTGGCTGGACCTTGCCATGTTCGGCAAGCTGCTGAGTACTTATGTTACTGGGTTTTGTAAAACTTGTTTTTCTCTTGTCTTTTTTCACTTCTTCCATAAGGCCAAAAATACAAATATTGAGAGGCGGTTGATAAAGTGTTAATAACTATTTTCAGAAGCAAAAAAAATCATATTTATATGAATATTATTTCTGCAAATCTTTTATGCAAACGTTATAGTATATAGATATTTACCAACCTAAGCTTCCACCTCTAACAATTTTAATATTAGATATAAGTTTACTGATTTGTATAGCGTCAATAATAACTACTATTCTATTTTTGCGAACTTTAGAATTATAAATTAAACGTTAAAAGATGAATACTGAAAAATTTAGAAATGCATGTGTTGAAGCAACACAAGTTTTTACAAAACTAAAACTTGATAAATATAACAAACTACAGGCTAACTTAGAGTATTGTATTGGAAGTTACGACTATGACAAAAACCCCAGTGGTTTATATGAATATGGGAAAGTTGCTCTTGCCGAATTAAAAGCTTTTAAGCAACAAAATCCCAGGAAACTCAATAAAAAAATAATTACCAATATGGAAAAAAATCTTCCAAACTAGAGTAGTTACTCCAAGTATAAAAGGGGAATTGTTTTATACAGTTCCCTTTTTTGCGTTATACAAACTTAACTGATAACAATATCTGTTTCAGGGATAAGATTTAAACCCATATATCGTCTAAGTAATTGAGCAATGGTAACAACATCCTTTTGACAATATGTAACAATCCTCTCCAAATCTTTATCAACCCAGTAAACATTACCAACCATTGATCCATCTATGTCATCTTTTGGAGTTGGAATATTAAATAAAGCAGCCAATAACTCAAGTGATGTATAATGCTTATAATCTCCAAACTTCCACAGTTCCATGGTATCCAGATGCCTAATTTCCCATGGCTTTTTTCCTGCAAGATCCAATATATTTGGAAGAGTTACACCTGTTACCAGCATTCTACGAGCAATGTATGGAAAATCAAATTCCTTACCATTATGCGCACAAAGCAAGCTATAATTATTATCATAATGCTTGTTCAGTAATTCTGCAAATTCATTCAACAGTATTTTTTCGTCATCACCATAAAATGACTTAATCCTAAACTCCTTTCCATTTGAAAATCCGCATGAGATGCAAACAATCTTTCCAAATTCAGCATAAATACCTGCACTTGAAAAAAGTTCATCAGCAGTTGTGTTAGGCTTATTTCGCATTAATTGCACAGATTTTTTCTCCCATAACATCTTAAACTTATCATTTAAGTCTTCAAAATTAGGAACTTGCGGAACAGTCTCAATATCAAGAAACAATACGTTTTCTAATTTTAGTTGATTAAGCATAATATCATTTTTTTTTGGATTCAGAAATGTACAAAAAAATTATTACATTCGTCAAATATTTTTACCATATTTTATTCAATGCATAATTTCCTAAAAATAGTTATAGCATTATTATTGATATCTTGTGTAACAAGCTCTTGTACTAAGCAACATGTGGCCAATGAGCCTAAGGTAGTTATTACTAAACCGGGGTATCAGGAAGTTTTTTTTGTTCCCAACATAATCAATGTCAGCTATAGTGTTGAACACGAATCAGCAATTGAATACATCAGGGTTAGCATTGATAATAAAGATTTAACATCTGTTTCCGATCAGTATTTCTATTATCCGCATAGCAACTCTTATGAAGGTGACATTGACATCCCAATAGATATAATTCCAAATATAATTGCTCTGCCTCCCTATTATGTTCATATTGTTGTAAGTGATTTTTCCAATATCAACCATACTTACTTTGAAATAGATTTAAACAATAAGCAACTGGAATACAAAGGCTGTTTTTTGATTGGTAAACATAATATTAATGCTTTGAGTATTAATTATTATAACAGTACATTTGATAAAGAATTTGCTTTTGAAATAACCGGCAATTACATAGATTCTGATGTTTACACGGATTCGAAAATGATTTATATTGCAACTACTACTCCGGATAAAACCAGAGCATTCGAATGGGCAGATGGTAAACTCGCCTGGACAAAAGAGCCGCAACTCCCCTATCCTGAATTTAATAAAATAACTATAGATAATAGTATTGTATATCTAAGTACAGAAATTGGACGTATTTTAGGATTGAGTGATATGGATGGGGCTCAAGTGTTTAATACACCGGTATTACGAGATTCGATACCAATTAACATATGTGTAACTGAGGATTATGTATTTTCTGATTATAGATTTCGAAACTCAGGCTCCAAATTTTGGGCTTCGTTCTACAAACAAACTGGTAGTAAATATCAAATATTTCCAACAGGAATTGAAACTGTTGACTTATATAATCTTGAAAATGCAAACAATATAATTGCATTCTGTAATGAAGGCTTAACAGGACAAATAATTACTTTTAACGTTGGTTCAAATGCAATTGAGTCCAATATAATTTTAAACAATATTGAGATAACTAAGTCTTGTAAAATTGACAAGAACAATTTCCTATTTACTTCAAACAAAACTATTTATCACTTAAACTTACAAACCAATCTAACATCAATTATAGCCATTGCAGATGATACAATTGTTGACATGAAGTTTAATAACATTTATAATCAGGTAAATATTGCTTATCCTAATAAAGTGGAAATATTATCCTATCCAGAATTCAATAGTCTTAAAAGTATTGATATACCCTATCCCATACATGGGATTGAGTTACTTTATGATTACTAAAGTATTACTTAGTTATGCAATAATCACAAGCTACATCTAGATTCTTCAGATACGATTACTAGAATTTACTACTTTAGCATAAAATTAGAAATTGAAGGGTGCATTCAATTTGGATTACGGGTTGTCCATTGTACTATTAGATTATCAAATTAGAATTAAAATACCAAAACTATATGAGTAGATTAGTAGAACATTTTGCCAAATTTAGGAAAGATATTATTGGTGACGAGTTAGAGTTTAAAACACCTTACGGTACACAAAAGATGCTTTACGCTGATTGGATAGCAAGTGGAAGACTGTATAAGCCAATTGAAGATAAAATGACCAACGTTATTGGACCATATATTGGAAATACCCACACCGAAACAACCGAATCAGGAACATTGATGACTAAGGCTTATCAAGCTGCTCATCAGATTATTAAAGATCATGTTGGTGCCAACGAAAATGATGTAATAATAACTGCAGGATCAGGTATGACGGCAGTTGTTAACAAACTGCAACGTATATTGGGTTTACGAAACTGTGCCAAGTTTACTGATGATAGAGGATGTATTGTAAAAGAAGAGCAACCTGTTGTTTTTATTACACATATGGAGCATCATTCTAATCATACCTCATGGCTCGAAACAATAGCAAAAGTTGTTATACTAAAACCTGATGACGAAAATAATGTTGATGTAAATGAACTTGTTAAGCAGCTTGAAATACATAAAGATGTAAAACTGAAAATTGGATCTTTTACAGGCGGCAGCAACGTAACTGGGGTAATTCCTCCATATCAAGAAATGGCTGAAATAATGCATAAATATGGTGGAATTGTGATGATTGATTTTGCAGGCTCAGCACCATATATTGATATGAATATGCATCCCGCAAACCCTTTGCAAAGTTTAGATGCTATTTTCTTCTCGCCACACAAATTTTTAGGAGGTCCGGGGAGTTCGGGAGTTGTAATTTTCAATAAAGATTTATACAAAAAAGAAGTACCAGATAACCCAGGTGGTGGGACAGTGGAATGGACCGACCCGTGGGGTGGACATAAATATTATGACGATATAGAATTGCGTGAAGATGGTGGCACACCAGGCTTTTTGCAAACCATGCGAATTGCCTACTCCATTAAACTTAAAGAGCAGCTGGATACTAAACTAATTGCTCAACGAGAAGAAGAATTAGTAAAAATTGCTTTTGATGGTTTCTTAAAAATAAAAGGTATTCATATACTAGCAGATAATGTTACTGATAGGTTAGGAATATTCTCATTTTGGTTCGAAAACATTCATTTTAACTTAGTTGTAAAAATTATGAACGACAGGTACGGTATTCAAGTTAGAGGTGGCTGTGCATGTGCCGGGACATATGGACACTTTTTACTTAATGTTACCCCAGAAGAATCAAAGCGTATTGTTGAAAGAATTAGTAGTGGCGATCTATCCAATAAGCCAGGATTTGTGCGCGTTTCACTACATCCTACAATGACAGATGAAGAACTTAGGTTTATTATCTCAGCTGTGGATGATATTGCAAATAATCATGAAGAATGGGGCAATGACTATAACTATGATAATAAAACTAACGAGTTTACACATAAAAATGAAAGTGTTGATATTGGCAAAAGAATCGAAAACTGGTTTACTCTATAGTTTACAGTGAAACTACTTTTGGTATGAAAAAATTAGCTAGTAGTGATAGTATAGTTGATAAAGCAGTTCATTCATTTAAAACTGGGCTTAATTGTTCTCAATCTATTTTAGATGCATATTCTGATTTATTGGATATTGATAAGAAGTTTGCACAGAGTATATCAAGTGGATTTGGCGCTGGAATGGGCAGACTTCAAGAAACCTGTGGTGCCGTAACAGGATCGTACATGGTATTAAGTATATTTAGCAGTAAGAAGTTTGAGGATAATAATGATATAAAAGAGAATTCATATATCATGATAAAGGATTTTAATCACAAATTCATTGAGAAACAAAAAACAACATCTTGTCGGCAATTATTAAATTGTGATTTAAATACCGAGGCAGGTCAACAACATTATCATGACAATAATTTAATGGATACCGTTTGTAAAGTATGTATATCTGAATCCGTTAAGATTTTAAATGGAGTTATTGAAGCAAAATAATATCGATTTTAATTACCAGACATTTTTATAATTTATACCAAACAAAAAAAGCACCGAAAAACTTCGGTGCTTTTTTTATGATAATAAGAGTAACTAGTGTCTATAAGAAAACTGCATATTTCCAAATGGCTTTAAGAAGGCGTTAAGAACAAGGCTTGCGAGGCATTTAGAATTCAGGAGTTTACTTTTGTAAATGACTGATTTTAAATGCAAGAATAACGCAGTTATTGACGTTTTATTAGAGCCACTAACTAATAATATTACTCAATAATTCTTTAGTGGTTGCTTAAATATTTAGCAACACCTTCGGCATCAGCAACCATAGCATCGTCGCCTAATTTCCAGTTAGCTGGGCAAACTTCACCATTCTCTTCAAAAAACTGAAGTGCATCAACCATACGAAGTGCTTCATCAATACTACGACCTAATGGAAGATCATTTACAACTTGATGACGTACAACACCTTGCTTATCAATCAAAAACAGACCGCGATAAGCAACAGGATCGCCATTGAATACACTTTCGCCATCTTCGTTAATATCATAAGAACCAGCAAGAACATCATAATTCTCAGCAATTGTTTTTGATAAATCAGCTACCAATGGAAATTTAACTCCTTTGATACCGCCATCATTTTTATCGGTATTTAACCATGCCCAATGCGAAAATTGTGAATCAACAGAACATCCAACAACTGCAACATTGCGCTTATCAAACTCATCCATTTTATCTTGGAAAGCAATTATTTCTGTAGGACATACAAAAGTAAAATCCAAAGGATAGAAAAAGAAAACTACATGTTTTTTTCCTATGAACTGCTCAAGAGAAAATTTTTCAACAAACTCACCTCCGTTAACAACGGCATCGGCTTCGAATAATGGGGCTTTTTTACCAACTAATACTGACATAATTTATAATTTTAAATAGTGATTACATTTAGAATCTGCAAAATTACAAATTATTTTTAATAAGAATGATTTTAAATAAAAAAATGATTGATTAGTTGAAGGTTAAATTGTTAAATGATAGAATATTAAAACAGAACTACAAACTTTTTAGCACCTGATATTTATTTTATATACTTAATCCGTATTTTTCTCTAAAGCAATCCTTAGAAAAAAGAAGGCTAAAAATCCAGTAGCAATTGCAAAGAATTTTTCAAAAGTTGTTGTCGCCATCAAGTTTCCAACTGTATTTAATAAAAACAATACAAATAGCACCCACATTGCAACACGTGTAACACCCATTAGTTTTGGTAGGTTTAACCGCTTTGATCTTATCAATACAAGAAAAAAGAATAAAATTGAAATTAATAAAGAAGCTATTTCAAACTTTAACAATTGTTCTACTGTTTCCATTTGTCCTCCCCACAAAAAACCTATGGGTGCATATTCAAAAAATATTATCCCTACTAAAATGAATAAATGAAATAGTATAAGTAATCCAATAAAGAACAAACTTGCTAAGACTGCATTATTAAAATTTATTATTTTTTTCATATTTATATATTTATTTTTCCATCGCATACAGCGGTTTGCGCACGTAGAGTGTGAGATAAAAGTGATGAACTTTAATCACGCATTGAGCCAATACGTTTATTCGGTATTTCAAATTTTACGTAAATCGTTAAACACTAATAGGGATTGTTGCAACAAATGGCCAAAGGCCTATTAACCACTGAAACCCGTATTAATTGTGACTCTTTATTACTCATTGGTTAGAATAAAGGCTAACTAATTAAGTAAATAGCTACTAAACATTAGAACTATACAATTGTCAACCCCTTAATCAATTAAATCGTCAATATTAACCATAATTGGCATATCACGTTGAAAATCATATAGAGTAAGTCGCCTTATATCGTAGTAGCTTTTCCAATATGTCATTAATGAACGATAATAGCCAATCTTTGCATAATCATTATCTTGCTGTGCCATTCGCAATTCAAGAACATCATTAATTTTCCCAATCATGTATCGTTTTTGGGTAATATCAAATCGTTTTTGAGCTACAGTATCCGATTTTGCCGCAATAAACATCTGTTTTTTTTGCATATTGTATTCCATAACATTAATGAAAACGTTCTGATTGAAGTCTATCATTGCCTGTTCTACTGATGTTACTTCAAGATTTTGGTTCGACTCGGCTAACTTAATTTCCCCTTTTCGTCTGCCCCAATCAAGTATTGGTATTGTAAGGCCTAGTACAACCATTTCTTCATCAAGTGGGTTTTTATATGTACTGGATAATTCATTAGATGTTTGACTCAATCCAAGTACAGCATATAAATCAGCGTTAAAACCACCTTTTGTTCTAGCCCAATTTACAGCACTCTCTGCCACCAACAGTCTACTTTTTAATTTAAGTATTTCCGATGAATTATTTTTTGCCTCTACAATTGCTTTATCAGGTGAGATAACACTAGCATAAGTAATTGTAGGTGGTATTAACTCCACATCAAAATCACCTTTCAGACGTAAATATGAGCTGAATAAAAAGAAACTATTTTCATAATCAAGCTCAGAACTCTCCACTGAGGAAACTGCTTTTAACAAGCTCAGTTCAAGCTGTAACAAATCATTTTCTGCAATTTTACCTAATCTATAGCGTCCCTGTGCAATTTTATATAATGTATCGTAATTTGCCTTATTTTTAATTGCTATTTCGCGCTCTAGTTGAGAAATGAGCAATGAAAAGAAATAATTAACTGCCGTGGAAGCTACTTTTTCATTTTGTTCTACAACTTCCCTTTTGGCAGCCTCATACTCAATTGGCTTAATCTGTTTATCCCATTTATAGGCATTGTAATTAAAAAGAGGTTGGTTAATGGTAATATTAATCATATTTGCCAAATACTGTGAAGTTGTAGTATCTGAATAAAAATTATCCATACGCGACAAACCTGTATTTAACGAAATGCTACCACCCGAAAACCCTATCTCTTGACTCACAGACATTCCCACATAATAACTAGATTGGCTTTGAGGAATATAGTTTATGCTTCCATCCTGCGCCGGCACAGCTGCAATTGTCCTATTAATATTAGGCATTCTTGCATCAAGCTTTAGATTTGGCAAATAATCAGCCTTAAAATTTCGGAAGGTCCAATAACTACTAATAAATCTGTGTTTGGCAATTAATGCATCAGGAGATTGCTTTTGTGCAAGCTCAATAACATCAACAAGTGTATATTTAACAGGAGTTTGGGCATAACCAGTTATCGATATTACAACAACTAGCACACTCAGTATCAAGAAAAATTTTACGTTACAAAGTTTATATTTTTGTGATAATATTTTCATGGGGAAAAATTTATTATGCAATATTAAATATCAATTACTACCATTGGCGACCAGAACTCAATAAAGCAGACAAAATTAAGAAACTAATCAGAAAATCAGTCATACATGTAGTGTTTATTAATTATTATATTTGTTGCACTTAATGATGTGGGTTTTAGGTTATACTCCAACTATGTTCATAAATACACACATACACATTTTCAAAGATATTGATATTCCTAGGCGTTTTTTGCCTTTGGGGTTAGTTCGAATTCTTGCATCAAAGCCCGGTTATTTTCTAACTGCCAAGTTATTAAATAACATAAACCCTTTTTCTGATGAAGATTTGTTTAATCGTTACATAAAGTTTGTACGGATTGGAAGAATGGGTAGTCAACAACTTATTTTTGAAAACTGCAGTAGATTCTATCCCATTGATACTAAGTTTGTAATACTACCTATGGATATGGCATTTATGGGTGCTGGAAAGGTTCCTCGCGCTTACGCGGATCAGTTGGCCGAGCTGGGAGAATTAAAAAAGACATATCCACAAATTTTACCCTTTATTCATGTCGACCCACGTAGGAAGGGAATATTTGATTTACTTAAGAAATCAGTTGAGGAATGGGGGTTTAAAGGTGTAAAACTTTATCCACCTCTTGGATATTTTCCATATGACGAACGCTTATACCCTATTTATGATTATTGTCAAAAAAATAATCTATCGGTTATATCTCATTGTAGTCCGTACAACCCTGTTCATTTTAAAGGAAGTAAAAAAGAGCTATATGAACTATTGTCAAAATCTGACAAACCCATTGAGATAAAAGGCAAAAGTAAAAAACAACTATGTTCTAATTTTTCACATCCACATAATTATGAACAGGTATTGACCGACTTTCCTGATTTAAACATCTGCTTAGCTCACTTTGGTTCAGAATATTTTTGGGAGAAATATCTTGAAAACCCCGAAATTGAAGGTAATTGGTTTGTCTTAATTAAAGATATGATTTTAAATTTCGATAATTTGTATTCTGATATTTCTTTTACATTAAACAACGAAAATTTCTTTCCATTACTTAAAATTTTACTTGGCAACGAAAAATTGAGAAGAAGAGTGCTTTTTGGATCTGACTACTATATGGTGGAAACCAAAACAACAGAGTTAAAATTTAGTATCGACCTAAGAGCTTATCTAGGTGAATATTATTTTACCGCAATTGCCATTAATAATCCACAAAGGTTTTTAAAGTTATAGTATATTTGCAAAAAATGTATATTTACACCCAGTAAACCAAAACTTGAATTGAACATGAAAACTATTATAAAGATTATTTTTCTTTTTCTAACTGTCTCTTTTTCAGTATCTAATACATCTTGCTCTAAAAAAAATCACGGATTCAAATATAGCTCCGACCCAAAACATGGTGCAAGTTCATACGATCCTGTTGCCACAAAACATCAGCCAATTCGCAAAAAGTACATAGTAAATAGCAAGCGTAAGACTATACTAGGTCACGATAAGCCGTTGTAGAACTCCTACTTATTTTTTAATATATTCCTTAGTATATAATTCCCTTTTGGATTAGGGTTATAAATTGGATTGGGATATCCATAATTATTATAAAAATCAAATATCGATAGATTACCTGATTTTTGCTCGTAGGTATAACTCTCTAAATAAGAGTAGCCAAAACTTGACTCCTCTTCAGAAGATACCATATTTCCATCATCGTCATAAGTATAATTTGTAGTATAACTTATTTCCCATGCATTACCACCTGAATTTGTATATGAATTAATAACTTCTACTGCATCATTATTATAGAAAAACTCATTCTTATTACTTTCATTCCATTCATTATTATCGAAATAGCTGTCGATTGAGTTATTAAGCAAACCATTATCATGGTTATAAGTAGTTTTTAATATTGGCACCAAGCTTGCTCCATTATATAGAAAAATAGTATGTTCCAATAATAAACTACCATTATAAGTGAAATCATTTTTACTTGAAAGTTCCTCATTTCCATCATCAATTTCATAATAATTAGTTTGAATAACGTTACCATCAGTATTATAAAAGAAAGTAGATTTATAATCAATAATTAATTGTGTTCCATTAGAATAGTAACCCATAACCATACTAATATTTTGATTATTATCAAAAGTATAAACTATTTTTTCCTCAAGTTCATTTACTCCGTTAAAAATATCATACAATAAAAATTCCACAGTATTTTCATTGGGATAAACTACTTCGGCTTTGTATTCTTCAACTCCATCATATATACCAAGCCAGCTAGAAACCTTATCAGAATCATTATATGTAAAAATTACTATATCTTCGTTTGAACGTTGTGTGGAAGATGTTAGTTCAATTAATCTATACTCATATTCAGGTTCGTGATTATCATTATTATCTTTTTTACATCCAGTTACAATTAGAATGGTTGCCAGCATTAAGTAAATCAATAAATTTTTCATTATTTAAAATGTTTTTAGGTTTATAATTCTAAATTAATATCTATTAAGAGTTACTATTTTAGACGATAACTCATGATAACTATCTAAGTTTAAGCAACACTATGTTTTGATGTTCTATTTTTAATAAACTGCAATCGCCAAAGCAATAGTATAAGTGTAACCACTAGCAATATTGATAGATGTTGAAATTGATGTATAACATCGCCCCACTCACCACCCATAACATATAACCGTTTCATTGCTTCCATCATTGGTGTGGTTGGGATTGCTGCTGCTAACCACTTCAAGGGCTCCGGCATTGACGAAACCGGCCATGAATAACCTGATAGTAGAAAAAACGGATATGATGTAAATGCAAGTATCTCCATCATCCTTACCTGACTTTTAACAAACGTACCAATTAACATAGTTAATAGCATTATGGTTACCAAAAATACCATACTCAATATAAATATTGAAGCAACTGAACCAGCTACAGGTAAACCGAAAAGTGGAAAAATTACAGCTGTAAATACTATTAAATATGATAAATACAGAAATGCATAATAAGCCGACTTACCAATTATATAATTAAATACACCAAAGGAGGAACTACCTAGGGATTTGGATAATATTCCTTTTTCATTATCTCGTGATACACTCTCACCCATCCCAATAAGTAAAGTTTGTTGCAATATTAAAAAGAATAATCCTGGCAGCAAAAATCCACCATAACCATTTGTTGCATTATAAATTGGTTTCACTTCTGCCAAAATAGGATTGAGAAGTTGCATTGCACGTTGTGAATTAACTCCATTTATTTCGTAATATCGTAAACGGATGCCCGATCCAACGGTAAGCATAACCTGGTTAACTGCCTTATTTAAATCATTTGAGGGCAAAAATTGCGTTGTATTTAAGTAAAGGTTCAAATTTGCCCCTTCCATACGTATTATGTCTTTTTCAAAACCATTGGTGAAAATTAGAAAGCCTCCCAAATCAAGATTTTTTAATTTACGAATACCATCTTCATAGTCCTTTAAATGCCCAACCATATCAATTTTTTGGCTGGCAGACAACATCCGCGTAAGCTTTCGAGATGTGTTAGTATTATCATAATCAACTACAGCAAACCTAATTTGGTCAATATCTTTATTAAGATAAATTGACCCAAGAAAAAAAGCATAAAGTAATGGGGCGATAATTACGGTGAGCAAGATACTGTGATCACCTATCACAATATTCAGCTCATTTTTAAATACAGCCTTTATGTTATTCCAATTTGTCATATCAGTCAACTGTGGGTATTATTTTTACAACCATGCTCTGTTTAATTCTTATCCGTAAAGCCACAAAAGCAGTAATAAATCCAACAAATATAAAAAGCAGAAGAATTAATATTTCAGAAGAAATATAAGAGAATGGCACTCCAATTTGATACACTTTAAAAAATGCATATAAGAAATGTGTGTATGGAATAAACTGTGCGTAAAGTGTGTCAAAGAATGGCATCCCAAAAATGGGAAATGTAAATCCGCTAAACACAAATGCCGGCGAATTATAAAAAAATGCAATATCAAGTGCAAGCATCTCATCATCGATGGTTGCCGATAGCATTTGTCCCAATGCCATATTTGATAAAATAAAAACTGAAACTAGCACAAGTACTTCCACTGCTCTATCCTTAAAAGGAATACCAAACGCCAAGAAAATCAAGGCAATAAACATAGCAATTCCCATACTCAAGAGAAAATAGACCAGGCTTTTACCAACGATTATATTAAACGCACTATTATTACTAACTACTACAAGATCGTCAAAAGTTCCATTATTAAATTCACTATTAATTGATCGAGTGGAAATAAAAAACACAATCATTTGTAGCAACACCATCATTAACCCAGGAACCAAATAGTACATATAGTTATATATTGGATTAAACAACGGTTTGGAACTAACAACAATTGGCATTGCTAGATTTAATGCTTGTCGCTCTGTTAGTCCGTTGGCGACTAATTTTTTAATTGTTACTCCTGCCGATACAGTACCTACTATTGTGTAGGCTTCGCGTAATAGTACATTACCATAAATAATATTTGATGAATTGGTAAGTGCCTGTATAACGGTGTTTTTACCTCTCATAACATCACGTTCCATTCCATGTGGAATTCTAAAAACAGCATGTTCATCATGCTTAAGGAAAAATGTTTCCAGCTTATCTTCAGAGCTAAGATAATATGTAACCTCCATGGCAGCTGATGAGTTAATGAAATCAACAATTGTACGTGATAATTTGGTATTATCCTCATCTAAAACTGCAACAGGAATTTTTCTGAGTGCACCCTCAATATAAATAAATGCAAGTAAAATAAATACAATTACAGGTATTATAAGCATAAGGTTACGTACCGAGGGATTTCGCCCTGCAATACGTACTTCACGGTGTGCTACCTGTATAAATGCCGGATACTTCATTAATAGTGCCGCTTAATATTCAAGTTTTACAGTCATTCCAGGGCGCAAACCTTCAATGGTATTAACAGGAGTTAATCGCACTTCAAAAGTCTTTAAATCAAAATCACCTTTTGCCTGAGTGGGAACCCATGTGGCAAAGTCAGCCATAACGGCAAGGTATGAAACTTCAAACTCAAATTCCTTATCACCAAGGCCAGGTACTTTACCCTTAAGTACTGTACCCATTTTAAATGCGGCGAGTCTATCTTCTCTAACATTTGCAATGGCATAAATTTTTTCGGGAATCATTATGGTCAATATTGGGTATCCTGCAGCCATCACCTCACCTTCTTCAGCAATTTTACTACTAATTTCACCTGAGACAGGAGCAATAATTTCGAGCTGCTCATAGTATGCAGCTGCTTCGTTATACATAGCTGAGGCAGCTTCAACTTCACCTTCAACTATTTGAATATCTTCATATGTTGCCCCTTTTTTTGCCATTTCGTATATTGCGTCAGCAGCCTCCATTTCGTTTAGTGCAGCTACGTGCTTAAACTCCATTTCGTCCATTTCTTGCTTTGAAATAATGCTATCAGCAAAAAGTATTAAAAAGCGGTTATACGTTTTATCAGCAAACTCAAACTGACTTTTAGCCATCTGATATTGGTTCTTAGCAGCTTCTATTTTTTCTTTGCGCGTACCTTGTTTCGTACGTAACAGCATCGATTTGGCAACATTACGAATACCTGCGGCCTGACCCATTTTAGCATTCATTATATTTGGCTCCAAAGTAACAAGAACCTGTCCTTTTTCAACTCTATCTCCCAGATCCACAAGAATAACATCCACTCTTCCAGGGATCTCTGATGCAACATTAACGGTGGTAGTTTCAAACATACCAAGTATAATATTTTCCTCCTCTTTTTCGTGTCGCAAAATCAAAAAAACTATTGCTACTATTATTACCACAACAGGAATAGCAAGTGCAAAAACGCTTTTATTCATATTTCTTATTTTTATATTGTTTCATTGCTGGACTAATTATTTTGCTTACAAATTAGCCATTTAAGCTTTTAATCAACTAACATTTCAACTACCTTTTCGGGATTACCTGTTGCCAGATATAATTCGGATAAGGCTATATAATAATCGTATAGTGACTTTAATCTCTGAAGTTCAATCCCTTCGTATAGTAATCGTGAATCAATTACATCAATGGATTTGGACAATCCCTCTTGAAATCTTTTTTCATTTATTTCATAATTTTTTGCTGCCAGAGCAACGGTTGGTTTCATTTTGCGATAACGCTCAGCACTATTTAGCACTTCTCTGTAGGAACTTGCAACCCACAAGCTAACCTGATCGTGCGCGTATTGTTCGGCAATGGAAACCTCCTGAAGCAAAAATTTAGTTGCTTTAAGTTTGTTTACTTTCTCCATGCCATGAAAAATATTTATGCGGGCTTGTATTCCAATCATAGCAGGAGGCATTATAACGGCATATTCTTCCCTGAATAGACCATATTCACCCCATGCAGCCACTTGTGGAAGAAACTCACTTACATCAAGAGCATGTTGTTGATCTACCATTACCTTTTTTTGCTCGATCATTCCGAAAATTGGTTGCTTGGTACGTGCTTGAAGCTGAAGGTCGTTAAGGTTAATGGCACTTATTCTAAACTTTAAACTATCAGTTGTTACAATTACAATATCCTGTGGTAGTCCCAAACAAGTTTTCAACGCCATTTTTGCAAGTTCAAGCTTATTTTCGTCATCCCACAAATCGCGTTCTGCATTGGCTACCGCAACTTGCGCTCTTAATAGTTCATGTGCAGGTATAACACCTACTTCAATGGCCTTTTTTGCTTGTTTCTCATGTTTTAGCATTCCTGCAACTACTTCTTTACGAGTAATTATTACTTCATTAAGCAGGACTACTCCAAAATAACGCCCAATGGTTTCCTTAATAATTTCGTTGGTTACCTGACGCAGATCCATTGAAGCATATTCATGTTCAGCAACTGCAAATCGTTTACCTGCAACAATTTTACCACCTAAAAATATTGGTTGTAATGCAGTAACATTTAAGCTGGGATAATTTTGCTGATCAATAACAATATTATATGCTGGTAATTCGCCCAATCCTCCTACAATTTTATCATATATAATTTGCTGATCTTCTTGAGAAAGATCCAATTCCTGAGCAATGACTACACCATATTTTCCAAACATATCATCAATGGAGCCTTTTACTTGGCTCATGTTAACCTCTGGGTTTTTACTAAAATAAGTAAACCCACCCATGACATCTATGGATGGAAAAAAGTTACCAGAAGCTGCTTTACTCAAGTATTGTTTTTGCAGAACGGCTTTCTTGTATTGCTGAATTTTAGTGTTGTTAATCAATGCACTATCCACAGCTGCCTCAAGGCTCAAGCTCAATGTTTGCTGGCTTAATAATTCTTGTGAACTAAAAAACAAAAGTGAAAAAACTATTATTACTACATTAATATGCTTTAAGCCCATACCATTATATATTATCCAAATTGAAAGTAATTATGTTGTATCTTGCAATGATTTTTTAAGTAAACAAAAATAATAATTAATCTCAAATAATATGAAACCAACATTATTAATTTTAGCAGCCGGAATTGGCAGCCGTTATGGTGGTGTTAAACAAATGGATCAGATAGGAACTTCGGGTGAAAGCATAATTGATTATTCGGTTTATGATGCCATAAAAGCTGGTTTTGGAAAGGTAGTATTTGTGCTAAATCCAAAAATTGAGAAGGAATTTAAAGAAATTTACGAATCTCGTTTAGATGGTAAAATTGAAACAGCATATGTTCTTCAAAAAGTGAATGCAGTGCCAGTAGGAGTACCAGTTAATACGGCACGTGTAAAACCATGGGGCACTGGGCATGCGGTATTAGTTGCCAAAGATGTAATAAATGAACCATTTGCTGTAATTAATGCCGACGATTTTTATGGCAGACAAGCATTTGAAAAATTAAGC
This sequence comes from Bacteroidota bacterium, assembly GCA_045267845.1. Taxonomy (GTDB): domain Bacteria; phylum Bacteroidota; class Bacteroidia; order Bacteroidales; family F082. The sequence goes on from JASFZK010000037.1 coordinate 18,236, forward strand.
AAGTTTTTTACTGAAACAGGAGGTAGATCAAACGAATATGCTATGGTTGGTTATAAATTAGGCAATACATTATCCGAAAACGGGAGTGTTTCAAGGGGAGTATGCCAAAGTGAAAACGACTTTTTAACCGATGTTGTGGAAAGAACAAGCATTGCCAATGAAAATGGAAAGATAATGTATGCAAATGATGGAAAAAAAGTTGAAATAAATGGAGATTCATTGGTATCAATGAATTTTTGGGGATTTTCGCCACATTTTTTCAATCAATTGGAGGTGGATTTTATCGACTTCATGGAAACAAATGCAAGTGAACTTAAAGCAGAATTCTATATTCCCACTGTAGTAAATGAACTAATTGAAAACAAAGAAGCTACCATTAAAATGCTAACAAGTAATGACCAATGGTTTGGTGTTACATATCAAGAAGATAAAGAAGTTACCATAACGAAGGTAAAAGAGCTTGTTGACAAGGGTATTTATCCAACCAAACTATGGGAATAGTTAATGGCTCTAAAAAAGCGTCAATAACGTATTAACGCTTATGTTTAGAATCAGTCATCCCTACGATACTGTGGGGGGTCCTGATTTCAAACACTTCACAAGCCTTGTTCTTGATGCTTTTTTAAACCCATTTTTAAAGTAGTGTGTTTTCTTAGTGCCACTAAGATATTAAACCAGCTCCTGTACACTTGTATGGGAGCTTTTTTTTGCTCAAATAAATCCTTTTTACTAGATTCGAATTTGACTATTTAACACCAACAAACTCTTCAAAAGTACCATCACCATAAAATATCATCACCTTTTTTGCTTTTTTAGTTAAGGTATTTTGACTTTTTGATTCTATATTTATTGATGGTAATTCGATTTTTGGAGGAGAGCTAATTAAATTAGCTTCAGGGATTGTATCAAATTCAATTGTTTTTTGCGAATTTTCAAATTCAATTTCAGGTTTTGGAGCTGGTGGAGAAGTAACTTTTTTTTCTTGCTGACTTAAAAACATATGCCCTTTACCAAAAATTAACCAATCAAGATTGACTTCCGGAAATCGTTTTTTAATCTTCATAACAAAATCTAAACTCGGTTTATTTCTTCCGGATAACACATGTGATAATGACGATCTCTGGAGTTTGATTTCATCGGCAAATTGTGAAGATGATAATTGCTCTATTTCAAGCAATTTTTTAACACGCTCAATCATGATTTTTTTGTTTACAAATATAAACTATTACCCGTTAATTAACATACGTAAACAAAAAATAAATAATTTCAACTGTTTACTTTTGTAAACTATAAGTTTATTTAAAGTTAAATATAGATTTATAATTTTAATTTACTGTTATTAAACTTTTTATATGCATTTATATGTTCTATTAATGGCCAATTTAGCTTATTATATAGGTAAAGTAAATTATGCATTATGATTGTTAAATATCTCGATATATGATATATATGACGTATTTGGTATTTTGATTGATGAAAGTTATGTGTAGTTTACATTTGTACATTATTACATTTGTAACCCAATATCTTCTATACCTAAACAGAGGTCTGTTTATCAAGTAATTACAATTACAGTACTAATTATTGATTTACAATTGTATACGCAATGACAATTGTATAATTGCTCGGGATAATTACTTACTCAATGCATATAAATATTTAGGCTTATGCGGCCTATATTAACTAGTAAATTATAAGTGAAATAAAAGGGTAAATTAACTATGTTTAACATTAGTTTTAAGGAAATAAATTGGCCTATTTTTAACTATAAAAAAAAGTTGCATTTTCACCTCCCCTACCCGACTGCCAAAAATCAATATTGGCTTATATAACCAATCAAATTTCAAAATGCAGTATTATTTTACAGATGCGTCAGCCATGCGGAAGCGATTGAAATGGTAGCTTGTTGAAAAACCAATGTTGTTTTTGTTAGTTGGCGGATTCCAAATTATTGGAACACGCACAACTTACAAAAACACGATGGGTTAAAACAACTACAAATGTAAAGCGCGGTTACCGGCCATACAACTTAACTATTGGCATATGATCTATTTTTTTGGCAGGTAAGCCGCCCAAATAAAAAAGATAGTTAACTCACCTATTTTCTTTATATTGATTATAAATAATAGTATTACTTTTGCATTTTCAAATTTATTGTAAAAGGACATACCCTACACCAATAAATTATGAGCGAATACAGAATGTAGAATATAGAAAACATGGCAAATTTTGAAATAATTATGCCCAAATTGGGTGAAAGTATAATTGAAGCTACGATTACCCGTTGGGTTAAAAACGTTGGTGACACACTGGAAGAGGATGATTCGATTGTTGAAATTGCAACTGACAAGGTTGACTCGGAGATACCTAGCCCGGTTGAAGGCAAACTTATTAAATTACTTTACAAGGAGGGTGATATTGTTGCAGTTGGTACTGTGATTGCAATTGTTGAAACTGATGATGAAGATGATGACGCTACAACAGATGATACCGCAAGCAAAGAGACAAAACCTGAGGTTGCTATTGCTGCAATGGAAGTTAAGAATATTGAGACAAAAACAGATAGTAGTACTAGTAAAAGTGATTTTTCTAATTCTACCAAGTTTTATTCACCACTCGTAAAAAGTATTGCTACTACAGAAAATATTAGTCTGGAAGAACTTGATGCCATTAAAGGAAGTGGAAAAGACGGCCGAGTGACAAAAATTGATGTACAAGGATACCTTAATAATAGAGGTGCTTCTAATAAAATGGCACCATCTACAGTTAACAAAGTTGCGGCACCTCAAGTTTCGGCAATGACTGGCGACAGAATTGTTGAAATGGACCGAATGAGGAAGCTTATAGCTGACCATATGGTTATGTCAGCTCATGTTTCGCCACATGTTACTTCGTTTATTGACGTTGATGTTACTAATATCGTAAACTGGAGAAACAAAGTTAAAGATAGCTTTTTAAAACGCGAAGGGCAAAAAATTACCTATACTCCTATCTTTTTTCAAGCTGCGGCTCAAGCTTTAAGAAATTACCCGCAAATTAATGTTTCGTTGGATGGTTACAATATTATCTACCGAAAAGATATAAATATAGGTATGGCTGCTGCACTGCCCAATGGTAATTTAATTGTACCTGTGATTAAAAATGCTGATGAGAAGAATTTGCTGGGTGTTGTTAAAGCCGTAAATGACTTGGCAGGTAAAGCCAAAAATAACAAGCTAAAACCTGATGACATTCAAGGTGGTACATTTACCATAACTAATTTTGGCTCGTTTGATAGCTTAACTGGTACTCCCATTATTAATCAGCCACAAGTAGCAATACTTGGAATTGGGGCAATTAGAAAACAACCTGCTGTTATTGAGACAAGTGAAGGTGACTTTATTGGAATTAGGCATATTATGATATTATCATTGGCATATGATCATCGTATTGTTGATGGTGCCCTTGCAGGGATGTATCTTAAAAACCTTAAAGAATTATTGGAAAATTTTAGTGTAGATACAAATATATAGGTTATGCAACTAAACCTTAAAAAACCGATTGCTTTTTTTGATATTGAAGCCACCGGACTTAATGTAACAAAAGATCGAATTGTAGAAATTAGCATTCTGAAGATCCAACCCAATGGTACTAAGGAAACTCGTACATGGCTGGTAAATCCTGATTATCCAATAAATGAAGAAGCATCAAAAATTCATGGATATACAAATACTGACTTAGAAGGCGAGCCCACCTTTAAACATTTTGCTAAAGAAATTAGTAAGTTTTTTGATAACTGTGACCTTGCCGGATACAACTCTCTTCGATTTGATATTCCAATGCTGGTGGAGGAGTTTTTGCGAGCTGATGTTGACTTTGAAGTTAAAAATAGGAAGCTTATTGATGTTCAAAACATTTTCATGAAAATGGAGCAACGTACGCTAAAGGCTGCCTACCGTTTTTATTTGGATAAAGATTTGACAAATGCTCATGCTGCAGAAGCTGACACGATAGCTACCTATGAAATACTTGAAGCACAGTTAGACAAGTATGAAAATACTGAGTTTACAAATAGAGATGGTGAGGTTTCAACACCTGTTATTAATGAAATGGGAGCCCTTGAGGAATTTTCTAATTTCAACAAGAATGCTGATTTGATGGGGCAAATTATATTTAATAAGGAAGGTAAAGAAACAATTAACTTTGGTAAACACAAAGGAAGAACTGTGGAAGATATTTTCATGCATGAGCCATCATACTATTCGTGGGTTATGAAATCTGATTTCCCACAGTACACAAAAAACTTACTTACTAATATTAAACTAAGGATGAAATAATAATCTGGTGGCATTTTTTATCAGACTATGTACCTACCTACTCCTATTACTATAAGAATACCAACATTATATTAAGCAAAAATTAACCTCATGAAGATAATCTGTATTGGTCGTAATTATTCGGAGCATGCCAAGGAATTAAATAATCCGGTACCAAAGAATCCTATTTTTTTCATGAAACCCGACAGTGCACTGGTTGTGAACAACAATCCGGTTTATTATCCTGAGCATTCGAACGATGTGCATTATGAGGTTGAAGTTGTAATAAGAATGAGTAAAAAGGGGAAACACATTGGTGAAGAATTTGCACATAAATATTATGAAGAAATAGGTATCGGCATTGACTTTACAGCCAGAGATGTTCAAAATGAATGTAAAAAGAAAGGCCTACCCTGGGAGATTGCCAAGGCTTTTGATCAGTCGGCACCCATTGGTAAACTTATCAATAAGAATACCATTGATGATATAGCCAACCTAAACTTTTCACTTATAATAAACGGAGTTGAAAAACAAAATGGTAATACAAGAGATATGATCTTCTCAGTTGATCAAATAATTGCTTATATCTCAAAATTTATTACTCTTAAGGAAGGTGATTTAATATTCACAGGTACACCTGCAGGCGTAGGTCCAATTACAATTGGTGATCATTTTGAGGCATTTATTGAGGGTAACAAACTGCTTGACTTTGTTATTAAGTAAGAATACTAAAGTGTACTATCTATTTTTTTCATAAATATTAAGTTCATCGCTTATGTTAAGTATGTCAATAAGTTCTGCTTTTCTATAATTTTTAGGTGGAAGAAAAAAATCGTGATTAATCTCAATTTCTCGAATATTAGTAACTGTGGTCTCAAGCTCATTCTCATTTGGTGAATACTCAATGGATTTGATAATCATTCCTTCTTTTAACAAACTCAAATACTCTTTGGTTTTAGCTATACTACCTACTATTGGTGCCAAACTAAGCTGCTTCATTGAAGATATCATAAAATCTACATCAACATTTGAATACGGCTTAATTTCTGTTGTGTACCATATTGATTCTGTTAGTGTTGTATCAATAAAAACATTGTATTTTGTAGTATTATACCCATAAATTTCAAGAGTATCTTCAGTATTAATAACCTCCATATCACTACTATACACAACACCAACAGTATCAAGCATTTGTTCCTTAAGGTTAGCATAAATACTATCTAATTCAACGCGATCGCGATTAGATAAACCAGCAACCATACTTTCCATTTGCGAATCATAAATAGCCATTGTGCTTTGCTTGAACTCATTGCTAGTGCCAGACCAATATACTTTATACTGTGAAAATACGATCGTTATCAAACTGGAGTTACAATCAATTATTGTAATTGATGTTGGAGTTTCATATCTGATGACATTATTTTGTACAAAAGTTGTATTAATTGACCTATTTCCAAACCTATCAACACTCTCTTCGGTAATTACCCACCCTGCATATGCAACATTTTGTAATAGTACAAATAACATCATATATTTTAACGCGCTCATATACTGTGCTTTATATTTATCAGAAGTAAATATTTCTTTGAAAATTTACTTCTGATAAATACAAAATTAAAAAATATAGATTGTGTTTCCATTATTAAGAAGAAAAAATTACTTTTGCAGGCTCAAATTAAAAGTTATGGTTAAGAAAAAACACGAAGAGATTACAGGTGATCAACGTTTAGAAAATATTGGAACCACGCTGAGCAACACTGAGCAGTTTATTTTTAATAACCAAAAGTTTATTGGATTGGCAGTGATGGTTATTATTGCTGTTATACTTGGATTCTTTGGTTACAATAAATATTATCTCGAACCAAAAACTGTAGAAGCTTCTGAACAAATGTTTCAGGCGCAACAGTATTTTGAATCAGATTCTCTTGATAAAGCATTGTATGGCGATGGTAACAGCCTTGGTTTCATTGCAATAGTTAGCGAATATGGTAGTACCAAACCTGGTTCACTTGCAAACTATTATGCTGGTATTTCATTTTTGAAAAAAGGTGACTTCAAACAAGCAATTGATTATCTTGGTGATTTTAACGCTGATGATCATCTTATTAGCCCAATGGCTAAGGGTGCAATTGGTGATGCCTACCTTGAACTTGGTGAAAAAGATAAAGCCGCTGCATATTATATAGAGGCAGCCAACATGGATGATAATGGTTTTACATGTCCTTTGTTTCTTTATAAGGCAGGCCAAGTGTACGAATTACTTGGAAAGTATGATAAAGCGATAACCACATACACACGTATAAAAACTAATTATAAAAAAAGCAACGAAGGTCGTAGCATTGAAAAAAATATAGCTCGTGCTGAAGCGATTAAAGATAAGCTTTAAAAATTTATAGTCAAATATTTGAAAACCCGGCAAACTATTGTCGGGTTTTTTTATTTTTACAGATGTATTATAATAATCAGTTGATGACAAAAAAAGATCTCAGAATAGTTTTTATGGGAACTCCTGAATTTGCAGTCCCAGCATTAGAAGCACTAATAAATAAAGGCTACAACGTTGTTGGAGTAATTACTGCCCCAGATAAAGAAGCAGGTCGGGGTAAAAAGGTTAGAATGTCAGCAGTTAAGGAATTTGCCATAAATAACAAACTAAACGTACTTCAGCCGCATAAACTAAAAGATGCAGATTTTATAAGTAAGCTTCGTAGTTTAAATGCTACCCTTCAAATTGTAGTTGCATTTAGAATGCTTCCCAAGATTGTATGGTCGATGCCAAAGTTGGGTACATTTAATCTTCACGCCTCTCTACTACCACAATACAGAGGCGCAGCACCAATAAACTTTGCAATTATTAATGGTGAAAAAACAACAGGGATTACTACTTTTTTTCTGGATAAGGAAATTGATACCGGTAGAATAATTAAGCAAGTAGAAATTGAAATTAGCAATAATGATGACGTTGGATCCCTTCATGACAAAATGATGGAACAAGGTGCCACTTTAATTCTAAGCACAGTTGAGGCAATACTTGAAGGTAATATCGTACCACAAGAGCAAAGTGAGTTTATTTCAAAAAGCAGGGTATTAAATATTGCACCTAAATTAAATAAGGAGGACTGCCGAATTAACTGGGATACTGATTCAACAAGTATAAATAATTTTATTCGTGGATTGAGTCCTTATCCTACAGCATTTTCTAGATTATTATCAGATGACGGATTAGAACGTATTGTAAAAATATTTAAAGTTGAAGTTGAATCAACAACAGGGCATGGCCGTACCCCAGGGAAAATTATTTCAGATGGTAGTAAATATCTAAATGTGGTTACAAAAACAGGAACTGTTAGTATACTAGAATTGCAACTCTCAGGAAAAAAACGAATGAAGGTTGGTGATTTTCTCAGAGGATTCCAGAAAATTAATGATTATAGATTTGAGTAAAGTGACTATACTAATTTTATAACAAGCTATTCCAGTTTATATATTAAATGCAACTATAATTCCATATCTCCATATTGGAAGGTTAAACCATTTGGCAATCGGGTAAGTTATATTATGTTCCTAAAACACCTTATTTTAGGAAAATAGGTAGAATAATCGACTAAGCACCTACCCTTAAACCCTACTTACATATGTGTTTCAGCCATTTTTAGAACATTAATATCAATAATTCAATACGATTTAGGGTGATTTTATTAACAATTTGGTGGTTTTATTAACAAAAGGGTCGTATTTACCCTACTATACTTGCTTTTTAAAGTATTAGCATTACATTTGTTTCTATTAACACCTTATATTATTAATTAAATATTTAAACAATGAACAAAGCGCAATTGATTGACGCAATGGCATCAGGAGCTGATTTAAGCAAGAATGATGCAAAAAAAGCACTTGAGGCTTTTATTAGTACTACAGGTGAAGCTTTAAAAGGCGGTGACCGTGTTGCATTAGTAGGTTTCGGATCTTTTTCAGTTACAACAAGAGCTGCCCGTAAAGGACGTAATCCTCAAACTGGTAAAGAAATTGACATAGCTGAGAAGAAAGTAGTTAAATTCAAAGCTGGTGCTGATCTTTCGAATATTGTTAAATAACAATTTTTCGTAAAACACAAAAAAAACGCATTGAAATTCAATGCGTTTTTTTTATGCAATATTTTTTATTGTAAAGTTTATAGTATATATCCTACTCCGATAGTCAAAGTTATATAATCTACTTTCTGACTAAATGAATCTAAGAATGGCTTACCATCCCAATCCCATCCTGTTGCATTCTTAAAATCAAGGCTTGAGCTAACATAGTCGCCAAATAACAACACATAATAGGAATTAACCTTGTATTTAAAACCAGTTCCAAGCATATATCCAAAATTATTTGCTCGCGATCTTTCAATATAGTACTCTCCTTTAACATTTGGATCATCTATTTTTGTTGTACGTATAAGAACCCTTGGTGAATAAGAGTTAAAATATCCACCCAATGCCCTAATATCCCACGAAAGTTTCGATGTTAATGGAAACCTTAAATATGGACCTAAAAATATCCCTCCACTACTCCAGTTATAAGTGCTTTCTACACTTACTCCATAACCGGGATGAGCATCTTCAAGCTGATCTTTATAGCTAATATTATCTATGCTATTACCACTATAATTAATGACAATCATCATACCAAAGTTGTGCGTAAATCTATAAGCATAATCAAATGATAATGCTATTCCTGTTTTCGCAAAACCAGAAGTAGAATCAGCCAATACTGCTTTTTTAAAATCGCCCAAGGGAAATGACGGTCCAACCGACAATCCAATATACTGACGATTAACTGATTGCCCAAATGAAAATTGAGATATAAATAATATGGCTATGAGTATTTTTTTCATTTTGTCAAATTTAAAATTAGAAATATTGAATTGAAAATTAGCATTAGAATATGCCAAAACAAACTATTTATGGGCAAATATATAATATTACCATATAAATATCAAACGTGTTATTAAATCAATCAAAGCCCATATCAAGTTGCTTATGCCATGTTAATGATTCATCCTTATGCCTGATAACTTTATTGTTGTCTATTAGCCATCTTATAACATGTATAATATCATCTTCAGCATAATCATCAATGGATGATACTAATTCATACAAATGCTTCCGACTATTCTTAAGGTTTTCGCAAACAAGTTTTTGGATATTGTCAAACTCAATTTCGTTTAGGTCAACTTTATTTTTTGCAATACAAACATCACATATTCCGCATCGTCTTGCTTTTTTTTCACCAAAATATTCCAGCAACGACTTACTTCTGCATTCGAGTGAATTTGTGATAAATTCTAGTAATGCGGTCAGTCTTTTTTCGGAAGACTTCTTAAGGTTTCTATAATTTTCATCAGATAGCTGTATGTGCTTCGCACTTATACGTTCATATGCAAAAACGAGTTGTGGTTTAACCTTTATGGGAATATAACTTATTATTTTTTGCCTATCAAAATATATAAGTCTTTTAACAACATCAGCACGATTCATTTCAGAACGTTTCCCAAGTAGCGTCTCGTTTATATTAATATAATCACTAAATATGCCTGAATAGGATCTCATTATTTCTTTGAGCAGCCGATCGGAGCCTGGATTTTCAACAATAAATTTGTATAATTCCTCCTTCCTAAGAGGTACAAATAATTTTGAATACTGTCCGGCAGATTGGATATATAATAATAGCCCTTCCCTTTCAAGAAACTTAATAGAGCTGTATACATGCAAAATATCAAAATTATAGTTATTGGCAAAGTCTGAGATGTCAAAATCGAAGCCCATATCTTTACCTGTGCCTTCTGGAATCTGAAAATAATTACCTATGGCATTATACACTGCTTTTATTGTACTCATTGGTGGAAATGAAGCATTAAATCTATCTTTAACATTTCCAATATCATTAGTATTAAACAACAAAACTGCAGTTGATGGAATCAGGTCACGACCAGCCCTACCGGCTTCCTGAAAGTATGATTCGATGGAATCGGGTATATCATAATGAACAACCAATCTAACATTAGACTTATCAATGCCCATCCCAAAAGCATTTGTAGCAACTATTACTTTTACTCTGCCTAAACTCCAATCCTTTTGGCGTGCATCTCTTGTTTTAGCATCGAGTCCAGCATGATAGTAAGTTGCACTTATATTATTTTTGCTAAATACTTCAGCCAACTCTCTGGTTTTTCTTCTGTTACGCACATATATAATGGCTGTACTATCATTCTGCTTTAGTTTTCTTAATAACAAACCAGTTTTATCAAATTCTTTAGCAACATTATAAGATAAGTTTCTTCTTTCGAAGCTGGTTTTAAGTACATTAAGAACCTTAAACTCAAGTTTTTTCATTATATCAACAACAACTGTTGGCGTTGCGGTTGCTGTTAAAGCTAAAATTGGAACATTTGGGATTATTGGTCTAATTTCAGAAATAGTGAGATAAGGGGGTCTAAAATCATAACCCCATTGTGAAATACAATGTGCTTCATCAACAACAAGTATGTTCACTTTCATCCTACCAATTACATCTCGGGTTACGCTAGTGGCTAATCGTTCGGGTGAGATGTACAAAAATTTCATATTACCAACCAAAGCATTTGAATAAACGGACTCCACTTCATCGCGATGCATACCAGAATAAATTGCAGCAGCCTTAATATTATTCCTTTTAAGGTTGGCAACTTGGTCTTTCATAAGGGCTATCAATGGTGTGACCACGATGCATGTACCATCTTTAATTAATCCGGGAACCTGAAAACAAATTGATTTTCCACCACCAGTTGGCAATAAGGCAAGTGTATCCTTTCCATCAAGTATGGAATCAATAATTTCCTCTTGCATCGGCCTAAAAGCTGAATGCCCCCAATAACTAACAAGTATTTTTTTTGTTTCCAGACTCATACATTACAAAGATAGTGAAATTTGGATTATAGGAAATCGCCAATACAATAGTTGCAGATAAAAGCTATTTAAAAGTTAATGAATAAAAATACACCAAGATAGAAACAATGGAAATCCAAACTATTTACTTTTTCATTCTATCAAATAACTTTGATAATACAGAAAATAAATCTTTATAATTTATGGGTTTTGTAAGATAGCCATCACAATAACTATCAAGACATCTTTTTCTATCTTCAGGGCTTGAAAATGCCGTTTGTGCCACAATAAAAATATTTGGATTGCTTTGTCTTATAATTTTAGCAGCCTCAAACCCATCCATTACAGGCATCCTTATATCCATGAGTATCATGTCTATAGAATTGTTAACATGACAAATATCTACAGATTCTTTACCATTCTTAACCCATAATATGGTTGCTTTTGTATGTTGTAATAGTCCTTTTAAATAAAGGTAGTTTTGTTTAACATCATCAACAACAAGAATGGTATGGTTGGACCAATTAACACCCTCAATATTTAAAGACAAGTTAACATAACTATCATTTTGGATTGATGAATTATCTTGAAAAGGTATGGTAAAATAAAATGTTGACCCTTCGTCCAACTCGGAGTCAACCCATATATCACCACCCAAAAGCTCAACAAATGATTTACTAATTGCTAACCCTAATCCTGTACCTTCTTTATTTCTGCTATATGTATCTTTATCCTGACCATACTGATCAAATATAACATCTTTCTTATCAGCACGAATACCAACCCCAGTATCTTTTACAAAAAACTGAATATTAGTTGGTGAAACACTTGAATAGCCAAATTCAATATATCCTTCTTCTACAAATTTCAACGAATTTGTTAATAGGTTACTAAAAACCTGTCGTAAACGATGAGAGTCAGTTTCAATTTTTAAATCACTAATTTGATCAGATAATATTAGCTTGAGTTCTATGTTTGATTTACCCCTGTTTTCTTTTTCATGCCTAAAAGTTAATAGCACTTCCTGGAGAAAGCTATTTACATTAAATATTGACTTTTGTATGGTAACTTCTCCTGCCTCAATCTTTGATATATCAATAATATCACCAATTAACTGCATTAATGATCTACCTGCAGTTTGTATTAGCATAGTAAACTGTTCTCTTTCATCGTCAGTGGTATCATCATCCAGAAGTAAATCTGAAAACCCTATTATTGAATTTAATGGAGTTCGCAATTCATGTGACATACTTGCCAGCGATAGTGATTTTAACTTATTCGCTTCATCCGCTTTTCTTTTTGCTTCAATTAGCTCTTCTTCATATTCTTTTCGGCTGCTTATATCCCGTATTATTGCCAGAATATTGTATTCATCACTACCCTCAAGTAAGGATAAGCTTATTTCAGTAAAAAATACCGATCCATCCTTTTTTTTATGAAGCCATTCAAAACTCTGAGGAATACCTTTAAGGACATTTGTAAGATACCCCTTTTTGTTATACCCATTCCTGGACTTTACTTCTTTATCAGATGGAGACAAATCAACAATTGTTTTTCCTAATAACTCAGGGTTGATATACCCAAACATTTGGTAACCCTTGGGATTAATATCGATAATTACATCATTCTTTAAAAGCACAATACAATCATTGGCATTCTGAAAAAGAGCATCGTACCGAAATTCACTACGCTTTAAACCTACTATGGTTAATAAGTGTTCTTCTTCGAGCATAATAAGCAATGCCAGGCTATTTATCACCTCTTTCTCATTATCAGTAAACTCACGCACAATAGTATCAACTATGGCCAAAGCTCCAATGGCTTTATTATTTAATCGAACAGGAGCTCCTAAATACGACTTTAGATTAAAGGTAGCAACAACAGGGTCTGAAGCGCTAAACTCTGTTAAACTTAAATCGCTAATACTGATAGTTTCATCTATGCATGCCATGGTTGCTTCGTAACAAATATGACCTTCTGCGTCATCAATTATTCGCTGATCATCTATAGTCATTTCGTTTGTAGTACCAACTAAAACAGAATGTTTCGAATCGAGTTTATTATACACACAAAATAGTCCTCCAAGAATTAACTTTGCCTCTTTAATTATTATCAAGATATTTTTTTCAGGCTCTGACGTGAGTTTATTAACAAGATCGCTGTGTGAAAAAATCATGATATTAACGCAAATTAGTTAAACAAATTGAGGCTACTCATAAAGTTCGGGGAACCAAATAAAAATTTAGCATCAGTATATACATACTTTAAGCAGCGAAATTAATAAAAGTATTACTTTAACATATTATTTATTAAGATATTTTATTCAAAATTAAATACTAAGTTAGGCAACCATAGGCATATAAGTGTGTCATAATAGTAACAGAAAAATCAAAATGGTTGAAGAAAACCAAATCATAGAGGAGTGTAAGAAAGGAAAGCACAAATCATTTGGTATGTTATACAAGAAGTACGCGCCACTAATGCTGGGTGTTTGCTTCAGATATAGCAAAACTAAAGATGAGGCGGAAGATGTTCTTCAAGAGGGTTTTATTAAAGTATTTCAAAAAATAAAATCCTTTGAAGGAAAAGGATCTTTTGAAGGTTGGATGAGACGAATTATGGTAAATACTGCAATAAATAACTACAAAGCTAATAACAAACATTACTATCATGACGATATTGATCAGGATAATAATATAAATTTAAAAGTAGATGAATTATTACCTTTTGAAGTTGATGACAACATAAGCAAGAATCAAATTGTAAAATTAATACAAGAGCTCCCAGCAGGCTATCAAATGGTTTTCAACCTCTATGTAATTGAAGGTTTGACACATCAGGAAATTGCTGATGAACTTGAGGTTTCGATAAACACATCAAAATCTCAGCTCTCAAAAGCCAGAAAATGGCTACGAAATAAAATATTAGAAAATAAAAAAATGAATTCATATTCATAAAAATTAGGGCTATGAAAAAATATAATAACATAGACGATTTTATTAAGGAACAGGTTTCTGACTTTCAAGTGACGCCAACCGATAACGTTTGGCAAAATATTGAAAGTGGATTCCTCAAAACAAATAAATCGAATAATCGAAATAAAATTCTTTGGGCCTTGGCCTCTATTCTACTTATTATTGGTAGTATTTTTACCTGGAAAATTGTTAATAATGATACTAAACAAAACAATCTGGTAATCACCACTAATAATGATAATTATATTAACGACATAAACAACACCATAGAAATTAATGAGATAGAGACAAATATCAAATCAGAATATTCGAATGATGAGTTAATAATAACGGAGGATAAAATAAGAAGTAATAAGAGTGATATTGGCTCAATAACCACAAACACTTCGAATAGTGGTAATGAAAGTGCAATTATCAACAATACATACAATTATAATATAAGCACAAATAATAGTTCACAAGATAATATACCCATTACAAATGAGCTAATTAGTTTTAGTATTGTTAGTATTACTCCTAAAAGGGTATCTGAAATTGAGAATGTAAACACTCCATCAATTATTAATGATTTTAAAAAAGTAAGTATTGAGGAGTATATGAAGAAGAGAAAAAACCTACACTTTTATACTGGAGCAAGTGCTTCAATAGCAATGACATATTACTCAGCCTCAACTGATCAGATGACATGGAGTGCAGATCTAATTTATGGGCTTAAGGTAAAAGATTATTATATTGAAAGTGGAGTTGGTTTCCAAAAAATGAAAGAAGAAGGTCTTTTTCAAATTGATTATAAAACAAATGACAGTGTGGGCTATTATAATAAGGTGGTATCTTTTGAAGTAGACCCTAACAATCCAAATTCAATTACGTACAAAACACAAACCACAACTGTATTTGACAGTATTGAACACCATTTGCTTAAGTCGCCACTCTATACTTATGATTATGTTACAATTCCAATCAAGTTTGGTTATAAGTTTTATCAAAGAGACCAATTCTCTGTATCTGCTGAAACAGGAATTATTTATAGTTTACTTACAAAAACATATATTCCAAATGTTTCTTACAGTGATTCCAAATCACAATTAATTGGAATTAGTAATAATACTCCTGATCGTGTTGAGCATAATTTTCGTATTCATGTTGCGCTAAGGCTGAACTATAATATTACTAAAACTATTTCATTATCAGCTCAGCCTGAGTTTACTAGCTATATTAATTCAATTTACAAACAACCGAATAATTATCAAACTAAACCATATACAATGGGTATTAGATTTGGTATATTATTCGATTTTTAAATATTATATCATGAAGAAACTTATTTTAAGCATAGTGCTAAGTCTGTTTAGTTTGATGATATATTCTCAAACTTATAATGTAAATATATCTGGTTTTGTAATAGATGAACTTACTCTAGAACCAATATCTAATAAAACAATGTTGATTACCGCAGATAGCCTTACAGGAGGTTTTATGTATTTCAATACTGTTATTACAGATTCCTCTGGCTATTATAATGATGTAATGGAGGTACCAACAAATTTATCAGGTATTGTTGAAGTTTCAACACTTAGTTGTGACTTGACCGTATTTCAATTAACATTTTTTTCGCCAGATACTCCGCAAGTAGTATTCGATTTCGATATTTGTACTAATCCTGCAGGAAATGATTGTGAAGCATATTTTAGTTATTACGATGATGAATTACCATTAAGCATTCAATTCATCGACATCTCAACTGGATGGCCAACAAATTGGCTCTGGGATTTTGGTGATGGAACTACTTCATCAGAACAAAACCCCTTACATTTTTATTCAGAGGCAGGTGATTATTATACTAATTTGATGATATGGGGAGATAGTTGTAACAGTGAATTTGGAATTCTAGTACGAGTAGAATACGATACTATCACTGATTGCGATTCATATTTTATATATGAATATGGATCAGAGCCATTCTCAGTAGAATTCTATGATGAATCAATAGGAGATATTAATACTTGGGTTTGGGATTTTGGCGATGGTAATACATCATTTGAACAAGATCCTATTTATAATTATGAAACTGCAGGTACATATTTGGTTTCCCTT
This sequence comes from Bacteroidota bacterium, assembly GCA_045267845.1. Taxonomy (GTDB): domain Bacteria; phylum Bacteroidota; class Bacteroidia; order Bacteroidales; family F082. The sequence continues at coordinate 34,508 of JASFZK010000037.1, forward strand.
TATATAGAAACAAGTGATTTTTGCATAAGTTATTATGAAGAATTAATTTATGTTTATGGTGATACCACCGACTGCAATTCAGATTTTAATATAGCACTTGACACACTTAATAATATACCAAATACATATCTCTTTTCTGACTTGTCAGAAGGTGATATTACTTCCTGGTATTGGGATTTTGGAGATGGTAATTTCTCAATCCAACAAAATCCAATTCATGTGTATACGGATGGAAGTACTTATTTCCCTTGTCTCACAATTACTACATTAGTAGGAGATGTAATATGTTCATCTACTGAATGTAAAGACCTAACCACTTTAGAGTATTTCAATTTTGGCGGACAAGCCTTCATTGGTAATTATCCAATTAATATTGAGCAGGTAGATGATGCAAATATAGCCATAGCATATTTATTTCGTAAAGTAAATCATGCATGGCATTATATGGATCAACGCGAGTTTTGGGAGTATGGCTATTATTGGTTTGTTGAGAAACCTATTGGTGAATATTTAATAGTTGCTGAACTTAAAGAAGCTTCAGTAGATTATAACCTATATGCTCCATCATACTACCCCAATTCAATTTCATGGAAAAATGCAAGCCCGTTCATTTTATCCAATAATGAACAATTTGCTGTGAATATATCTTTACAGAAACTTACAGAATCAATTTCTGGTATTGGTAGCATTTCCGGATTAATAATTGGAGGTCCATCATGCGACACCAACTACAATATTGATACATATCATGTACTTGTTCAGCTTTTTAACAGCTCAAGAGAGATGATATCATATACATATTCTGATTTAGACGGTAATTACGAATTCACTGGTTTAGGTATGGGAAATTACTTTATAGTACCCGAATATACAGGCAAATACACTGAGGAGATAAATTTTACTCTTAATGATTTGGAGCCAAGTCTAAATGATATTAATTTGGTTGTTAATTGCTCGCATATACTTGGCGTAGATGAAATTATTTCAGAATATCTTGGTACGGTCGACAAAATATATCCAAACCCTGTTATTGAAAATGCAGATATTAATATTAATATTAAAGATAATTCCAATATAAAAGTTGAAATCTTTAATCAAATAGGGCAGATACTTTACTCAAAAAATCTATACCTTACATCTGGAAAACATACAATTAATCTACCAGTATCTTCTTTTAAACCGGGTATGTATTATGTAAAATTAACTGCTGATGATAATATTAGTTCAGTACGCAAGTTAATCAAGTCAAGATAATTAATAATTGTTTATATGTTTGAAATCCTTGTAATCTAATTTGTTACAAGGATTTTTTTTGATTCTGCTAAAATGCTCCTACTCCATAAAAAAATAGAAGTATCTAATTTACATTTATCCTATTTGAGTGATTTATAATCTTCTCTGTAAAAATAATTTTAAATTATTATTCGATTATTTCAAATATTAGGCAACCTTTCATTATTAATGTGTCTTGAGTATAGAACACATAAAAAAGGGAATTAATAACAATAATTCTAACAAAAATTTAAGTATCATGAAAAAAATTATGTTAAGCTTAATCGTAAGCATGTTTAGTCTGATGATGTTTTCACAGACGTATGATGTAACTATTTCCGGAGTAGTTACTAGTGAAATAACCGGAGACGCAGTTCCCTTACAGGAAATGGTAATTATTACAGACAGCAGTGTTGGTAGTGGTTTTTTGTATTACAACACAGTTTTTACTGATGATTATGGGTATTATGTTGATGTAATGCAAGTTCCATCAGGTGTTGAGGGTATTGTAGAGGTTAGTACTTTAGCTTGTAACACTATCCTGTCTCAAACAGGGACTTTTTCTGATCCTTCATCTCCATTAACATTTGATTTTCAAATATGTGATGATTCGATTGGAAATGAGTGTCAAGCTATGTTCTTCTATTATCCAGGAGACACTCCTCTAAGTATCCAGTTTACTGATGAATCATGGGGTTTTCCAACATTTTGGGCATGGGATTTTGGTGATGGTGAAACATCATCTCAAGCATACCCATTGCATATCTACCATGATTTTGGTGAGTATATAACTACGCTAACTATTACAAGTCAAGACAGTACATGTTACAGTACAATTGAAATGCTAGTATTGGTTATGGATGACACCACAGGTCCAGGGGTTTGTCAAGCAATGTTTTTTACATATCCTGATTCTTCAGGTTATCTTACTGTAAATTTCATGGATATGAGTTATGTAGAGTCACCAAGTGGGATTCCAGATACTTGGTATTGGGAATTTGGTGATGGTAATTCATCCACTGAACAAAATCCAACCCATACATATTATGTTGAAGGTGATTATGATGTATGCTTATCAATTACTAGTCAATATGGTGATGTAAATTGCGAAAGCACAGAGTGCCAAATAACCATGGTAGGAGATTTTGATCCTGGTTGTTTCACTTGGTATGAATATCAAGAAATTGGTGACCTATCAGTAGATTTTCAAGCATATCTAGATGGTGGATATTACGCAGAATACACATGGGACTTTGGAGATGGCACAACAGGTACTGGGGCTACAATTACGCACACCTATACTGAGAGTGGAATGTATGAAGTAGTATTAACAGCTGTTAATCAAGACTCAACAGGATCCTGTACTTCAACTTATTTTGATGTAGTTTGGGTAGGTGAAAATATATCATTTGATATTTATGGCTACGTTTATTTGGATGATAGCCTGATGGCAGATTATGCAAATGTATATTTAATGACTTTAGATACACTTGGGAATGGGTTAGTTAATATTGCTACAACTCAAGTTGATACATATGGTTACTATGAGTTTGAAGAAGCGAGCCTTGAAAACTGTTTGTATTTTGTACAAGCGGATTTAACTGACCAATCCGTATATTATAGTGATTATATTCCTACATATCATATAGATGCAGTTAACTGGGAAGAAGCTTTGCCAATATTCCCATCCCCATCAGGCTGGAGCTACAATATTTATATGGCTAGTACAACTTCATCTAACACAGGTAATGGATTAATTACAGGAACTGTAACAGAAGAAGGCAGCAGAGAATTACTTAGTAATATTGAAGTACTATTATTGGATAATGATGGGAACCAAATAAAATACAGCCGTACAAATGATAATGGTGTATTTAACTTTAGTGATTTGGCTATGGGAACATATACTGTTTACACAGAGATTGTTGGAATTGAAACAATTCCATTCGATGTTACTTTAGATGAACAAAATAATAACTCTACTGTTAA
>JASFZK010000038.1:0-4605 GCA_045267845.1 Bacteroidota bacterium
AGCTAATACTCAATTATGGATTGTATTTATTGTTGTAAAAAGAAGGTTTGAAAATTTAAATTTTGAAACTTAATAAACTAATACACAATTATACTCACTAATGTTATCTAGCAAATCGGTAATAACAAGCGAAAAGTTATTACTACCCTTTTTTATTCTATCATCAAAATTGTATATCAGTAGATTCTTTTTTGCATCGTATTCCATTAATATCCATTCATCATTTAATGTTGCGCGATAGCTATCAATCCCTGTTTGTTTATCATTAATTTTGATTTTTAAAGTGCGTTGTTTAACTAACTTCTTACCATTATAAAAATTTACTTCTCTAATTTTAGGTGGAATTGTGTCAGTCATTATTTTGTAATAACCCAATAACCTAGATCTACAAGTAATATATTTGCCTTCTTTTTTTGCCCCCATAAAATAATATTTAGTATTGTCAGGAGAATATGATATATAAATTTTATTTTCCAATTCAGTTGCAGTTTTAACGGGCATTAATTTAAGCCTAAAATATTTATGAACTGGAGTAAATCTATTATGAAGTTTATAAATACTTGAATATGAATTACTATCTTTTGATATTATTTCATAATCAAAATAAAATGATCTGTAGAAGCTATTCGAAGGAAAAGTAACAATCAAGCTATCAGTTTTTATTGAATTCATTTTTGTAAATGGAAAGAATTCGTCAGTTTGATATGCACTTTTAAGCATACTAGAAATAGTTTTTAATGAATCGCTTTTAACTTTGAAATTGAGTTTAGAGATATTGCCATACGCATCTTCTACTTCATATGATAAGTAATGGACTGTGGTATCTGTGAAATTAATTAGCCCATTATTTACTATGGTGTTATAATTATTAAAAAGATTATTCGTGTCAATTTCTGTTCTAATAATTCTCTTTTTAGATTTAACAAAGTATGAATAGTCTATTAAGCTATTAATATATCGGGTAGTATTAAATGATAACATATTCATGTTTAGGCTAAAAACCAGTGACGAATCATAATATAGCTTTGTGCTAAAAACACCATTTTTATTTGAAACATCGTTCATGCGGTCTATTGTTCCTATTCCAAATGAAATCCTGCCCGATACTGTTATATTTTGAGCCTCCTTAATTCGATGTTCAAGGCCCCAACCAGCAATTTCTAAAAATAATGTATCATGTTTTCCATTAATTGTCGATGAATTGTCAACCGGATATATAACTAATTTTGAAATACTTGGTCGGTAAAAATCTTTAATTTTAATATTTTTATTAAGTAGTGGATTAACAGGAAACTGTGATTTTTCTTCACGTATTTCGAAATGAAGATGCGGTCCATGTGAACCCCCTGTGTTTCCTGAGTATGCGATTATATCGCCTTTCTTGACTTTATATTCATCTTTATCAGGAAAAATTTGAATAGTATAGCTTTCTTTTTCGTATTGTTTAGTTTTTACAATTTCTTGAATTGTATTATTAAATTTTTGAAGATGACCATAAACAGAAACATAACCATTTGAATGTGTAATGTAGATTGCCTTACCATAGCCTCCTTCTGATATTTTTATTCTGCTTATCCATCCATCAGCTATTGCAAGTATCTTTTTGCCTTCAACACCCTGAGTTTTAATATCTATGCCTGAATGAAAATGATTTGATCGAAGTTCTCCAAAAGTTCCCGAAAGTAAAAGAGGTATATCAACTGGAGGAATAAAATCAACATCAGTGAATTTTGAAGTTTGCGAAAAACTGGAAACCGATGCCATCGACAGAATAAATATAATTAACTTGGTGGTGAAATTTCTCTTCATATTAATATAATTATTGACAAAAATAGTTGCTTTTATTTTAATTGTGCCATGAACTCGATTATTACTTCAGTAATCAAACTAAAATCCATAATTTTGCGTTATTGAAATGAGAAAATATAGCAAGTATAGTTGATTATCTTTTCCATTACTTTTTTGAAACTTATCATAACATAAACTTATGAAATCAAAACTTATTATACCCATTTTTATAATAGTTATATCAATCTTGTTGGCCTCCTCGTGTAAAAAGGATGAGGTAGGAGATGGCACTACTCCAGAGATTATTGTCCTTGGAATAAACCCGTTGTACTGGGCTGTTGACATTCCTTATGAAGATGCTGGGGCAATGGCTTTTGATATTACACCAGAAGGTGACACAATTGATATTACAAGCAGGATTATAACAGCTGATAATGTTGATGTTAGCGCTACAGGTGACTATGAAGTTAAATATAATGTAAGTGATGAAAGCGGTGTTAATGCGGTGGAAAAAATTCGAAATGTTAAAGTAGTTGTAGGTAAATAATTTTAAAATAGAACTCATTAAATTGCATAATGAAGACCATCCTATTTATTATAAACCCCAATTCTGTTAAAAAAAACAGAGATCGAATTGCCATTGCCATAGATAGAGGCATAAGCAAAAGTTTATACAATCCTACTGTTGTTTATACACAGTCAGCTGGACATGCCATTAGCCTAAGTAGAGATGCTGTTGCAAGAAAAATAGATATTATTGTTGCTGTTGGTGGTGATGGAACCGTGAATGAAGTTGCTTCACAAATGATAAATACTTCATCAATACTTGGTATTGTGCCAGTTGGATCAGGGAATGGGCTTGCACGTCATCTTGGCATTTCACTAATTATTGAAAAAGCAATTGAGCTAATCAATAAACAAAACACATTGGTTATTGATACAGCATCGGTAAATGGAAAGGCATTTATTAGTATTGCAGGAGTTGGTTTTGATGCTTTTGTTGCTGATCGTTTTGCCAAAGGAACACGTAGAGGGTTCTTAGGGTATTTTCAGATTATTGCAAATGAATACCTTAATTACAAACCCAATGAGTACCGTTTGGTTTTTGATAATGGAGACGTAATTACAAAAAAAGCACTGTTTATTGCATTTGCAAATTCAAATCAGTTTGGTTACGATACAACAATTGCCCCCTATGCTACTTTAAAGGATGGCTTGCTTGACGTTTGTATTGTTAAAAAGCCTCAGGTGTACCGTATACCTCTTGTAGCTAGTCTGTTGTTGTTAAGAAGAGTTGATATTTCACCTTTGGTAAATATTGTAAAAACCAAAAGTCTGGTGGTAACCTGCACCAATGATACCATTGTAAATATTGATGGAGAAGCCATAAATATGGGCAAAGAGCTCAATATTAGAATAAACCCTTTATCTTTGAAAATTATAATAAATCAAAATGTCAGCAAAGTTTAAGGGTGCCAAACTAGTATATTCAACCAATCCTGATTTTAATGAATGGGATGAATCAGAAAAAGAAGAAATTAATCTCAAACCAGAGGAGCAAAAACTTTATGTTAGTCTGGATAAAAAACAACGCCGAGGTAAAAAAGTAACTTTGGTAACCGGATTTCTTGGCTCCAACGATAACCTAAAAGAATTAGGCAAGATTCTAAAATCTAAATGCGGTGTTGGTGGATCCGTAAAGAATAATCAAATAATAATTCAAGGGGATTTTAAAGAAAAAATAGCCAAAATTTTAACCGACCTGGGATATAAGTGTAAACTAATGGGAGGCTAAGTTCTTCCATACGTCTTTATTTTATCATAGAACTTTCAAATAAAACTCATCTAGAATATGAAAAAAAATCTAATATTTATTGTAATCGTATTTGTAATCAGTACAATGCAATTAACTGCTCAAACTGGAACGGGTCAATTAAATACCGAATCATTAAACAAAATAAGAGCTTCGTTTAAAAATACACCGTCAAATACAGCACTGCAAAATGCCATAACACATAACGACATAAAGAAACTGGCCGAAACTCGCTCAAACGACGGCGCAATCAATCACTTTTTTTCTAACAAAGTAGATGTTAATGGTATCTCAAATCAAAAATCGTCAGGTAGATGTTGGCTTTACACAGGGTTAAATACTTTGCGTCCAGTTGTTCAAAAAAAATATAATATTTCGTCTTTCGAGTTTTCACAAACCTATAATTTCTTTTGGGATCAGTTTGAAAAAGCTAATTTATTTCTTGAAATAGCAAAAGCTACTGCACATAAACCACTTGATGATAGGGAAGTTGAATGGTTATTTAAAAATGTTATTGGTGATGGTGGTCAGTGGACAACATTTGCTGATAATGTTATGAAATACGGATTAGTTCCTACATCCGCTATGCCCGACACTTATCAAAGTGAAAAAACCGCAATGATGTCCAAATTACTTCGTCGTAAACTAAGAGAAGATGGTCTTAAAATGAGAGACATTACTCTGTCAAGGATGAATGAGCAGCTCAAAGAAAAGCTGAAATTAGAAATGTTAGTTGATATATACCGTATATTAGTACTCAGTCTTGGAGAACCACCTGCTCAGTTTAACTGGCAATATGAAGATAAGGATGGGAAAATTAGCGAGGAGAAATTATATAGCCCAAAACAATTCTATGATGAGTTGATAGGCATCGATCTAAATGAGTATGTGATGTTTATGAATGATCCTGTAAAAGAGTACAATAAACTATATGAGGTTCAATACGATCGTAATTTAGTTGAAGGTGGTAATTGGAAATATATAAACCTTGAAAATGAAAAGAT
>JASFZK010000039.1:0-21786 GCA_045267845.1 Bacteroidota bacterium
GCTGCTCCCGATGTGGCAATGACAGAAGCTGCAATTGGCAGTGGTTTATCAACCGTGATCTTTTTCTATGTACTAAATAAAATACGTAAGAATAATGCTTAAAAAAGGGCTAATACTCGTAATTCTTATTGCCTTTGGGGCGATATTTTTAAACTTGCTTTCGTCGTTTAATGGTAATTCCGAACTATCAGGTTTAAGTTCGTATTACGCAAACAACGAACCAACAGATGTTGGAGCAGCAAACCTTGTAACAGCAATTGTTGTTACCTACAGGGGACTCGATACATTGGGTGAGGTTGTAATTCTTTTCTTATCAGCAGCAATTGTGAGCTTTTTACTAAAGCTTAACAAAACTGAAGAAGATGATGAAACAAGAAACAAAGAGCTACGCCCTTCAAGCGAAATATTACAAACAGCAACTCGGGTTTTTGTTCCTGTAATTTTTATGTTTGGAGCATATGTTTTCATAAACGGTCACTTAACACCCGGTGGAGGTTTCCAGGGCGGTGCAATTATAGCTTCAGGGTTTGTACTTATGTTGCTAGCAAAACCTAATATGAAAGTTAATCACAAATTGATAAGTACCATTGAGTCAATCTCAGGAGTTTCATTTGTATTGATTGGAATTCTTGGAATTTTATTGGCAGGTGGCTTCCTAGATAACAGTATAATCGGACTTGGAACTTTCGGCACACTACTAAGTGCAGGTGCAATACCAATCATTTACATATTTGTTGGATTAAAAGTTGGTTCCGAATTGTCAAGTATAGTTGGAACATTTAACGAAACACAAAAAGAAAATTAATTACGCGATGGAGTATTTAAATATTGAATATATCAGCATTACAGCCGGACTTCTTCTGATATTAATAGGTATTTTTGGGATTCTAACTCAAAAAAACCTTCTGAAAATTGTAATTGGGTTCTCTCTATTTGATACAGGTATTCACCTTGTAATGGTAAGCATAGCCTATGTTCGTGGTCGTACAGCGCCTATCATCGACGAAACAGTTGATATTAATGATGTTGTTAACCAAATAGTTGACCCATTGCCACAGGCTCTTGTGTTAACTGCAATTGTAATTGGCTTGGGGGTAACTTCACTAATGCTTGCCTACATACTAAAGCTTAGCAAGGAAAATAAATCGTTGGATATTGGAAATTTTAGCGACCTTAAATGGTAGTTGGAGCTTTAACTTGCGAACGGTAAATATTAAAAAGAAAATAATTAATAGAAAATAAAAAAACATGCTTTCACCTATACATATAATCACAATATCTTTAGGAGTTGCTTTTGCACTTGGCCTTTTTGGTAATATTCCTAAAAAAGCATTAGCAGGTATTATGTTGTTGGCTCTTGGAGCAATAACTTTTATTTCGGCACAATGGGCTTATGCGCTTTTCTTCGGTCATGTTGAAGCTACTCAAATTTTCACAGCAGGTTTTAAACCTCCTTATTCCATTATGCTAAATATGGGGCTTAACGAAGCCGTTATTACATTGCTTATTAATGTAGTGGGGTTAATTGGTGGAATATATTTGTTTAATACACTTGTAAAGCAAGGTAAAAATGCAATTATTATATTCCTTATTTTTATAATGGGATTAAATGTAATTGTACTCACCACCGACCTTTTTAACTTATTTGTATTTCTTGAAGTTCAAAGTATTGCAACTGCAGGATTAATTGTACTACACAAAAATAAAGATTCAATTGCCGCTGGTTTTAAATATATGTTGGCCACGGGTATTATTGCTGGCTTACTATTGCTTGGAATTATGTTCATATATTATTTCACAGGCTCATTATATATTCAGGATGTTATTGATGCTAACCCTGCTGCCACAAGAGGTGGTGCAGTTGCGGTATTCTTAGTGCTAATGACAATATTATTAGAATCAAAAGTATTTCCAGCCAATGGTTGGGCTTTGGACGTTTACCAAAGTGTTAAGCCAGGATTTGCAGCCATTATATCTGCAGGTTCTGCAACAGCAGTTTTCTATGTACTATACAAAATACTTCCAATTATTCCTGAAAACTTTTATCAGATAATTGCCTTCATCGGAATAATTACTTTCATCGGATCTAATTTACTTGGCATAAAACAAACAAACGCAAATCGCTTACTTGGTTATTCATCAATTGGGCAATTAGGGCTATTAGTTACAATACTTGGTTTATCTCCGTACTTGGGCGACAAATTAACTTTCATTGCATTTTCAGTACTAATTAGTCATTATTTGGCCAAAGCTGGTTTATTTTGGATTGCAGGTATTGTTAAACAAGATGATACTAAAAATTGGTCTAATCTTCGTAAGAAACCAATATTACTAGTACTATTTGGAACTTTTGTTTTCACATTAATTGGTTTCCCTCCATTTCCTTCATTCTTTGGAAAATGGGAATTAATTATGCAGTTATCAGCTTCAGGGATGTTTCCATGGGTAGTTCCTATACTAGCTGGCTCATTCATCGAAGGAGTGTATTTATTCAGATGGTTAGGATCCGCCATTAAACTCGATAATGTAAACTTACCTGATTTCAAAATGCCAATTCATAAATTTGCCGGAATTGCAATATTTGGAATTTTAACTTATGTGATAGGATATTACAGCAGTACTTTTGTGCCGGGGATGGAATTTGCAAATTTTATTCCACTGATTTTCATCATAGTTATTTATGCTATCGATTTTCTTCCTGCATATGTTAAAAACACTCTTTCAATTGCAGCATTAACATATTATGCGTTTTTACTGTTACCAGGATATTATGAAGCCGATTTAATGCGTTTTATCTTTGCAATAATATTTGTAGTAGGTGGTATTTTTACATTGTTTGCCGGATACTCACGTAAAGGACAACGTAAAGGTTTTTACCCTGCCGCATTGTTGATGTTTGCAGGTTTAGGTGGTATTATTGAAGCAACTACATTATTGCAATTCTTCTTTTCGTGGGAATTAATGACAATTGGTTCGTACCTACTCATTATAAGAGGTAAAAAATCAATGCCTCACGGATTTAGTTATATGCTTTTCTCAGTTGGTGGTGCATATTTAATTCTTGCTGCATTTGGTTTAGCTGGAGCAGAAACAGGAATTTATCTTGAGGGATTAAAATCAATCATGCTTAATGCCAATCTCATCTTTACAATGTTGGTTATTGGTTTTATGACAAAAACAGCAACCCTTGGTTTACACATTTGGTTACCTGGAGCACATGCCGAGGCTGAGGCCGATGTTTCGCCAATGGTAAGTGCCATATTACTAAAAGCTGGTGTTTTTGGTTTATTAATTACCTTTATTGCGATGGGTGCCGAAAAAGCAGGAGATAGTAATATATTATATGTGCTGGGTTGGCTTGGTGCATTAACCGCACTAATTGGTAACCTGGCGGCAAGTTTTCAGGAAGACGCAAAACGTTTACTTGCTTATTCAAGTATTGGTCAGCTTGGCTATATAATTTTCGCTTTCGCGATGGCTTCTCACATGGGGTGGCTAGGCGGTTTTACCTATACTATAAATCACTTCTTATTTAAAGCAGTATTGTTTTTAACCATTGGTGGTATTGTAGTTAGAGTTGGTACTCATAATATGTTCGAAATGGGTGGTCTGCTTAAGCAGATGCCATTTTCATTTATTGCTGTAATGATAGGAATTATAACATTGGGTGGTATTCCTCCTTTGTCAGGATTTGCCGGTAAATGGATACTTTATAATGCCGTAATGCTTAAAGGATGGTACTTCCAGGGAGCAATTGTATTTTTTGCAGGAATCATAGCTTTCTTATATCTTTTCCGCTTGATTTATTCAGTTTTCCTAGGTCAGCTCAAAGATAATTTAAGAAATGTAAAAGAAATATCCATTTGGTTTTTAATACCTATCTACACATTAATTATGGGAATCATGGTATTTTCTGCCAAGCCAGAATGGGTACTACAACCAATTGGTGAATTTTTAATGGCTTATTTCCCTTCAACAGAAGGAATTACATGGACAGGTTCTGCCGCATCCACAAGCTTTGGTTACTGGAACGGAAGTTGGGTAATGATAATTGTTGGAATTATGTTTGTTATGATACTGGGATGGTTACTTTATACCAACCCTAAATCGCAAAAAGTTAAACAGTTTAATATTACATACTCTGGCGAACAACCTTTCCGTCCTGAAACAACACATATGTCGCACAACATGTATGCAGGGTACAACAAAGCTCTCGGGTTTTTAGTTCTACCATATATAACCGGATTCTGGAATTGGGTTTCGGAGTTTGTTACCGAAACTGCAGGTTTTGTTAGAAGAATATATTCCGGTAACGGGCAAACATATGTATTGCACATTATTGTATATATATTAGTAATATATCTTATTGTATTTTAAAGAAATAATTATAACTAATTATGAATCATATTGTTATTAAATTATTGTTTACACTCCTAGGATTACTTTTTGTAATGAACTGGGGTATGCTAATGGGTGTTACAATGCGAAAAATTGTTGCCCGCATGGCAGGTAGGCACGGAATACCATTTTATCAACCATGGATTGATTTGGTTAAATTATATACTATTAGGGATTCTTTTACCCATGGTATTATGTTCTATTTAGGACCTGTTTTCCGTTTGGGCGGTGGAGTAGGTATGTTTTTGTTCATGCCATTGATTTTCGGGTCAGAGAATTTTAGTAATTTCTCATGGTCGGGCGATTTAATTTTGATACTTTACTTCCAGTTTTTCGGAATGTTAGGTATGGCTCTTGGAGCTGGCGAAGGTGGGCATCCAAACTCAGCAATTGGTATCAGTAGAGGTTTATCACAATTCACAACAATCGAATTGCCAATGACGCTTGCTGTTATTTCCATAGCCATTCAGTATCAAACTTTTTCAATAACCGAAATTGTAGCTGCTCAACAAGGCGGTATATTAAACTGGACAATCTTTACAAACCCTCTTGCAACTGTAGCCGCAATGCTATCATTACTTGGAGCTTTTGGTCATTCACCATTTAATCTGGTAAAAGCACCAAACGAAATCGCAATAGGACCACCAACCGAATATCACTCATCCTTTTTAGGAGTATTAAGAACTAATAACGCAATATTACACGTAGTTGAGGCCATATTATTTATGAATTTATTTTTTGGCGGCGCAACAAACTGGATAGAATTAATTATCAAAACATTCTTTATTTATTTCTGGTCTGTATTTGTTGGGGTTGTGTTTCCACGATTTAGGATTGAACAATCAGTAACATGGTTTTTAAAAGTTCCTTTGGTTCTAGGAGTACTGGCGATAATTATTTATATCTAAAAATTACAAAAAAGTCAAATAATGTCTGACATTAATAATACTTCAAACGATAATAGGAGTAAATTTCCTAATAAGGATTTTGAAAAAAGGACTGTTATAGGTCCTGATGGAGTAAAAATTGAAATTGATCCACTTGACGATTATTTTGCAAGTGAAAGACCAAAGGTACTAGCTCCAAAAAATAAAGCAATTGAGAAGTTTTTAAACTGGGCGAGAGCTGAGTCACTATGGGTACTTGGTTTTGGAACCGGTTGTGGTAGTATCGAAATACCACCTTTAATGACTCCTCGTTTTGATGCATACCGTTTTGGTGTGCAAATGAGAGCAACTCCACGCCAGTCTTCTGTAATTATTATTTCAGGATACCTTGCCGTTAAAACTTTAAAAAGAGTTATCCGCTCTTACGAACAAATGCCAAGTCCAAAATATGTACTTGCACTTGGTAGTTGCACTATTAATGGTGGTATGTATTGGGATAGCTACAATACAATTAATCGCCTCGACCATTACATTCCTGTTGATGTTTATATAGCAGGTTGTATGCCACGCCCCGAAGCTTTGCTTGCCGGATTTGCTAAACTAAAAGAGCGAATTAAAGCTGGTGAAGGCGAAGGTGCCAACGAATATGCTGAGAAATTTGATTGGTATAAAGCTAATCAGAAAAAAATTATTAAGGATTGGAATATGCCGGATTATAACTGGTAGAATAATCAATTATATAATGTTTTAATTATATAATACTATGATTCAACAATATCCAAATAAATAACAAACAATGGAAACTATTATAAACGATATAAAAACGCGATTTGAGGTATCAAACATTGTTGACCAAGGCAATATGTCCTTCGTTACGTGTAAAAGAGAACTTGCAGTCGCATTAGTTACCCACTTAAAAGATACAGAAGGGTTTACTCATCTGGTATTATTATCAGCTGTGGATTGGGTTGAGGACAATCAATTTCAAATTACATATATATTAAATAATCCCGAAAGGCGACTTGACATTGGTATCAGAACTTTTATTGATAGAGAAACTGCTACCATGGATTCGGCACATCATTTATGGGAACACGCTGCAACATATCAACGTGAGCTTAAAGAAATGTATGGTATTGATTTCCCGGGCAGTCCTAGAGTAGATGAGTCGTTTATACTGGAAGGATGGGACGATATTCCTCCAATGCGTAGAGAGTTTGATACAAAAAAATATTCTGAAGATACATTTTTCCCAAGACCCGGTAGAGAGTCCAATGATCCAGCAGAATACATGAAGAAAAAGTTATATCCAAATGAATAAAAGTACCAAATTAATAAACTGGCAACCAGACAGGTCAAAATATCCTGAGCTGGATGAAAATGGCAAAGCTATTATTGATTTGTCATCGCAAAAATTTATCAAAACCTGGCAAGGACCTAACCATCCCGGTATAACCGGAAACATGTCGTTGGAGCTTACCATTAGTGGTGATGAGGTTGTTGATGCCAAAACCCATGTTGGATATCTACACCGGGGATTCGAAAAATTAATGGAGCGTAGATTATATATTCAGTGTTTTCCAACTTGTGTTCGTATGTGTGTTCCCGAAGCTGATTCAAATGAATATGTATTGGCTGCCGGTATCGAAGAACTTGACAATATCGAAGTTCCTGAAGTAGCTATATGGCTTAGAACTTTAGTGCTGGAAATGTCTCGTTTACAAGTACTTCTTCGTACTGTACCCGGTCAGGCTTCTACTTTATCACTAGGTATGGGAGGTCAGTGGGGTATGTACTTACGTGATTTAATCCTCGACCGATTTGAAGAGCTAACAGGTGGTAGAATTTATCATATGTTTATTATTCCCGGTGGAGTTCGTGGACTACTACCAAGTGGATTTAAGGAGCGCATGGAAGAAAACCTGAAACTTATCGACGATTTTATTATTAAAATTGAAGATCTGATTTTCACCAATGCTATTTTTAATAAACGTACTATTGGTGTTGGTATTATCGATCCTAAGTGGGTTGATCAATACGGAATTGTTGGGCCAAATGCACGTGCTGCAGGTTTTAAACGCGATGTGCGTAGAGATTATCCTTATCTTAAATATAATGAATTAGATTTTGATGTTTACACCAGAACCGATTCGGATATTTATGGAAGAAGCCAAATTAGGAAACAAGATTTAATTACTACGGTTGATCTTATCAGACAAATACTAGCTAAAATGCCTGAAAAAGGTGATTTGAGAGCAAAAACACCAAACGTTATGCACTGGAAAGTGACTAAAGGCGAAACGTATCAACGTTCAGAGTCTTCACGTGGCGAGTATGGTTTGTATTTAGTAAGTGATGGTACCAAATATCCAAGGCGAGCTAACTTACGTGGACCTAGCTACACTCATGGGGTATCACTACTTGAGCGCATGTTAATTAATTCAAATATTGCGGATACACATGCAATTATGGTGTCGTTGCAAACTTGTCCACCTGAGATTGAAAGATAATAATAATTGACTATTTATAATTGATTATTGACAACTATTAAAAATAATCAATTATAAATCACAAATAATAAATATAATAAAATGGGTTTAAAAGAAATATTAACGCCTTTTACAGCATGGAAAAACGTTTTCAAAGATCCTGTTACTGTAAAAGATCCATTTAACGATAGACCGGGAGCCGACCGATATAGAGGATTTCATAAAAATGAAATTGAAGAATGTATAGGCTGTGGAACTTGTGAAGATATTTGCGAAAACGAAGCTATTGATTTAATTCCTGTTGAAGGAGTTGAAACTGTAGATGGTGATAGCGGATTACGACCACGACTTGATTATGGTAGATGCTGTTGGTGTGCTTTGTGTGTAGATGTATGTACAACAGGCTCACTTACTTTGTCTAATGAATATACATGGGTAAGTGAAGATCCTGAAGATTTTAGATTTACTCCCGGAGTTGATAAAAAAGATTGGGATGATAACGAAAAAGGTTGGAAAAAACCCGAAGGTGGATACGAGTTTTATGGAAAAGAACGTGTTAGTATGCCTGAGCTTCATGCAGAAGATAGGGATAAGTCGTTTATTGAATTTGTAACTGGTTATTCAAAACAACAAGCAGAAGAGGAAGCAGACAGATGTGTTGAATGTGGAATTTGTACAGCAACTTGTCCTGCTCACATGGGTATTCCTGAATACATCAGAGCCATTAGAAACGATGACCTTGAAGAAGGTTTACGCATACTTTATGAAACAAACCCACTACCAGAAATTTGTGGTCGTATTTGTACTCATAAATGCGAATCGGTTTGTTCAATGGGGCATAAAGGAGATCCAATATCAATTCGTTGGCTAAAACGATATATTGCTGATCAAAATCCATCTGAAAAATATAAAAAGATACTTAATCAGGGTAACGTTGAACTCAATGGTAAAAAAGTGGCAATTATTGGTTCCGGACCTTCCGGATTATCTGCTGCATATTATCTTGCACTAATGGGTTATGAGTGTACTATTTTCGAAAAACTGCCCGAGGCAGGTGGTATGATGCGTTATGGTATTCCTGAATATCGTTTACCTTACGATCAGATAGATAAAGATATTGATTACATTCTAACACTTGGTGTTAATATTGAGTACAATGTAAATATTGGTACCGATATTACAATGGAAAAGCTTGAAAAAGATTTTGATGCTGTATTTGCAGGTACCGGATTGCACCTTGGTAGAAGCACAAGAATTACGGGTTCGGATAATGAAAATGTTTACTTTGCAACTGATTTATTAAGAGAAATTGCTCTTGAAATAGATGTTCCTGTTGAGAAAAAGATTGTGGTAATTGGTGGTGGTAATGTTGCCATGGATATTACACGATCACTTGCTCGTTTACAAAACATTAAATACGGAAAAGTTGATATTACTGCTACTTCACTCGAATCGGAAGATATTATGCCTGCCGACAGAGAAGAAGTTGTTGAAGCAAGAGAAGAACTAGCAATTGTTGATCCGGGTTGGGGACCAAAAGAAATTGAAATTAAAAATAGAAAAGTTACAGGTTTACGTGTTGTAAAATGTCTTTCTGTTTTTGACGAAAATGGAGCCTTTAATCCTAAGTTTGATGAAAATGATAAAAAATTCTTTGAAGCTGACATGGTTGTTGAATCAATTGGCCAAGGAATGGATACAGGTTATATTACTGAAGAAATTAAATCACAACTAGAATTTGGTCCACGTGGCAGGATACTAGTTGATGAGTATTTCCAAAGTGCTGTTAAGTGGTTATTTGTTGGTGGTGATATTATTCAAGGTCCGGATGTTATTCATGGCATCGCTAATGGACACAGAGCTGCTGTTGGTATCGACTTATTTCTTAACAAATAGTGGCTATAAGAAAGCGTCAATCTCTTCGGTGAATTTGATTTGCTAATCAGTCATCCAGACGATACTGTCGGGACTCCTGATTATTAAACCTTCATTCATCTCGACCTTGACGCTTTTTATACACCACGGCAAAAAAATGTAGTTCTTTAAATAGACTAAGGAGTAGTAATTAAATAATATTTGAAGTAGCTTTCAATTTTATGAACTTTACAAACTTTCAACATATAACAATCAAGCCTTTGCGACTTAGCGTCTTGGCGAGAAATAAAACTTTTATTAAGTTGTGTCTAAGGTAAACTTTCAACTTTACAAACTTTCTAACTTTTAACTCTATATTATGATAGTAAAAGAAATTCTAAAAGCAAAAATCGACAATGGTCAAACTAAAGTTTGCACAATTAACGAAAACAAAACTGCATATGAAGCTGTTAAGACTTTCGATCAGAAAAAAATAGGTGCCTTAATTGTTGTTGATAATGAAGAGAATGTTGTAGGTATTATCACTGAAAAAGATGTGCTTTACAAATGCTATGACAACGATACAAAATTAACAGATAAAGCAGTTAAGGCATTAATGACAGGTATTGATAATATTATTATCGGAAATGAAGATGATGATACCGATTACCTAAAAAGCGTAATGAATAATAAAAACATTAGGCATATACCTATTTTCGACGCTGATAATGAATTAGTTGGTATTATCTCAATTCGTGATATTAACAAAGTAGAAATTGCAAACAAAAGGGTTGAGTTAAAGCTACTTAGAGAGCATATTCAAAACCCTTACGGAGTACATATTTATAAGTAGATTTCTACTTTTTACAAGATTATTTTTATTCTAAACCGTTGATGTTCTCATCAATGGTTTTGGTGTTTTATAACTTTCTTTTCAAGCAAAGCTTGTATGCCTTGGCTCGCATTTGCAATGTGCTAATTCATCATAGATCCAATACCAAATAGACCCCATACTGTCCGCTATCGTACAAATTATGTTCGGTAATTAGCACAACTAATTGCTGTTAGTCACTTCACAAAACAATGTAAGAGACTATAAATAAGATATATATAAAGTTTGGCACGATAATAGATAAAGGACAGATAGAACACAAAAAAAGATCACGATGAAAACAAAGATAAAAAAATATACACTAGCATTTTTAGCAGTAATTATGGTATCCACATATGTTGAAGCTTCAACTAATTTTGGAATAGCCATTGAAGAATATAAGGATTGTTCCTCAGTAAAGACAGCAAACTATGCATCATTAAACTATGATAAAGCACTTGCTGTTAATTTTAATTTTGATGAAGAAAACTACGTAAATGACATTCCTTTTAGTACGAATGTTATTTCAAGCGAATATAATTATTTGAATGCAATATCAGAAGATTTTGAAATGAAAGAAGAGTCATATATAAATGACATCCCTTTTAATACCAAGAAAATGGTTCGAGAGTTTAATAACTAAATTATTCCAGCAAAATTGTAATTTAGTAACTATTGGTTAGTGAATAAAACTTAATATTTTGAACCTTATAAATCCCGGTTATGCCGGGATTTTTTTATTAGTTATATTTGTACACTATAATTATATTACTATGAAAAATTTAAATATAGTAAGGTGTCCTTGGCCAGGCGATAAGCAACTGGATACTAAATATCATGATGAAGAATGGGGCGTACCTGTTCATGATGATAAAAAACTGTTTGAGTTTCTTTTGCTTGATGCTTTTCAGGCTGGGCTGAGTTGGTCTACCATATTAAACAAGCGCGAAAACTTTAGAGAGGCTTTTGATGGGTTTGATGCAAAAATTATTGCTGATTATGATGAAGAAAAGATTGCTGAATTACTTCAAAATAAAGGAATAATTAGAAATAAACTTAAAATACGATCTACCATTAAAAATGCTGAGTTATATTTAAATATCCAGCAAGAGTATGGTAGTTTTGATAGTTATATATGGCAATTTGTTGGGGGTAAAACAATTGTTAATAGGTGGAGTAAAATGGATGAGATCCCTGTAAACACCATCGAATCTGATGCCATGAGTAAAGATTTGAAAAAACGAGGGTTCAAATTTGTTGGCACAACAATTTGTTATGCATTTATGCAGGCCGCCGGATTGGTAAATGATCATATGGTTGATTGTTATAGATATGAAGAAGTAAATCAATATGGTAAAAAAATAGAATAGGTTTGTTTTATGAACCAAATTCATTCATGATAGTTTATTTAACATTTTTAGAAATTAGGAGTTTGAAAAAACAGACCTGCATCCTGCATAGAGACTGCATCATCAAACACCAACATTTGCAAAATTGCTAATGGTGAATAAAAGTGAAAATTTAGATTTTAATAGTTTATTGAAATTAGCTGTAATTTCTGTTATTACTGCTGTAGGCTCATTTATCATTATTTTCTATTTTTCAAATTACGCTTCATTATTTTTTGCATATGATTTTGATATACCAGCCTCATTTAATCTAAACGGTATTACGTTTGCTGATGGATCAGGTAATATGAACTGGTCCCGCGATGCATTGATAACAATTCTTTTGTCGAAACCAATGGCAGCGTTTATTGTAGGAATTGTAGCTTTCATTATATTATTGCTGAAAACAAAAAAGCCAACAACAATAACATTTTTACTATTTTGGCTAAGTGTATATGCTTTTAATTCGGTATTTGGCGTACTAATTGATGATATCGTTACGCATGTTGGCATCTATGAGGCAGCTTCCATAATGAACCTTGACAGTAGTTATTTATTAATAATGTTAATAATATTGACATTTGTTTTCTTGAAAATTGGAATGATGAATGGTAGGCTTATGATACTTTCATTTCCAGGATTCAATCTTTTTTCATTTCAATCACGAGTAATATTTTTCATTTTTGTTTTATTAACCCCAGTGTTACTTGTTGCTATGTACACTTATTTTACTTCTGGATTATCGTTCCCAATATCAAATACATTAAAAACCTTCCCGGTTTTGCTATTAATAGCCCCTTTTCTGATTATAAAAAATACCATAAACACAAAATTCCATTATTTACCAGCAAACCAACTATCGGTGATAGATATTATTTTAACTGCATCCATTATTACCCTTTCAGTTGCCTTATTCATTGAGATTAAAGATGGTATTATGTTTTAGTAGATCAATAAATTATTATTGAATAGTTTACACAATTAAAAATATCATGTAAATAAATACTGAATTAATTTTAATTTAACCATAGAAACGCCTATTGAATTAATCCTATTTCTAGGATGCTTTTAAAAATCACCTTTTACAAAAAATTATTTTTATAATACCTTTTACATAGTTTTCTAATATTTTTTATATAGCTTTACAGATTGTAAACATATGATTTGGTGTATTACCACTGTTAATTCAATAACTACCAAACATGAAACTTACCAATCTTACCCAAAAGGAACTAATTTCTAAAATAGAGGAGCTTGAAAAGGAAATTAGCGAAAAGAAAGACAATCCAGAATTAACATTTGAAGGAGCTGAAGTAGGTGATGCATGTGTAACTAAAAAGAAAACAGCATTTAATGACCTACTTAAAGAAAGTGAATCTAAACTCAAAGAAGCTCAGGAGATAGCTCATATTGGACACTGGAATCTGGATATTATCAATAATAAACTTGAATGGTCCGATGAAATTTATAGGATTTTCGGTATGGATCCAAATAAATTTGAAGCCACATATGAAAATTTTCTCAAGGCCATTCATCCTGATGATAGAGAATTTGTTAATGGATCATATATCAAATCACTTGAGAGCAAGACTAAATATAATATTACACATAGAATTGTACTTCCGAAAGGGGAAATGCGATTTGTGCGAGAACAATGTAAAACCACATATGATGGATCTGGGAGACCTATTTATTCATTAGGGACAGTACAAGATATTACTGAAGTAATGCTTGCAACGGAAGAACTCATACGGAGTGAGAAAAGATTCAGGCGTCTGTTTGAGGATCTGGGAGATGCCGTATATGTTACAAAAATTGGAGGGGTAAATAAAGGCCGGATACTGGAAGTCAATTCAGCAGCCGAACAACAAACTGGCTATACGAAAAACGAATTATTGAATATGAATATCATTAATGATATTTCTATTATGGGATCTGGTAAAATCACCACTGACGAATGGGAAGAGAAACTGAATTTGGGTGAATTGGTAACCACAACCGAAAAGAAAAGAAGAAAAGATGGCACAGAATTCTGGACTGAAGTAATTGTAACCTCAATAGATTTTAAAGGTGAAAGAGCTAGTTTATCA
This sequence comes from Bacteroidota bacterium, assembly GCA_045267845.1. Taxonomy (GTDB): domain Bacteria; phylum Bacteroidota; class Bacteroidia; order Bacteroidales; family F082. Next base: position 13,978 of record JASFZK010000039.1, read on the forward strand.
ATAAATCATGACATCACAGTACGAAAGGAGGCAGAGGAAAAACTTAAGAAAAGTGAAGAAAAATACCATGGGATGATTCAGAATTTGATGGAAGGTTTTTATAGTGCCACAATGGATGGAAAACTCTTGGATTACAACCCTGAGTTTGTAAGAATAACTGGCCTTGACCCTAATAAAGACCATAAAGGCATCGAACTTCCAGATTTTTGGCAGAAACCGGAAGAGAGAAAGTCCTATATTGAAAATTTTATTAAAAGTGGATTCGTAAAGAATTTCATAGTTAGTGCGAAAAAGTTAAATGGAACGAAAATGATCTGCCTGGTAAATTCTCTACTGGTAAAAGATGAAGAGGGAAAGCCTTTGAGGATGGAGGGAACCTTTTTGGATATAACTGAGCGCCAAAAAGCAGAAAAAGAGATCAGGAAATTAAATGAAGAACTTGAGGACAGAGTAAAAAAAAGAACTGAGGAACTTAGTCAATTTCAATTGTTTGCTGATACTTCTAATGAGGGTTTTGGCATGGCTGATTTAAACGGAAAGATACTTTATCAAAATAAAGCACTTAATATCCTTTTGGATGAAAAAGAAACCCAACTAGGAAAAACAATTCGAGATTATTACACTGAAGATAGTCGTAAGATATTTGAAGATGTGGCACTGAAACAAATAAAAGAAATAGGACACTGGAGAGGAGAGTTGTTACTTCGGACAGCGAAAGGAAGAATCCTGGATACCGATCTGAATTTTTTTCTGATCAAAGATGAAAACGGAAAACCTTCCCGTATTGCTGCAATAGTTACAGATATTACTAAGCGCAAACTTGCGGAGAAAGAGCTTCTTAAAAAAACAGAAGACCTGGAGGCTTTCAACAATGTGATGATAGAAAGAGAAATACGTATCATAGAAATGAAAGAAGAAGTTAATAAGTTATCTGAACAAATTGGGCTTGAAATACCCTATCCGCCTGTTTGGAAAGACAGTGGACTAGCAGATTAAAATAAAGATTATCAGATTATTACATGACATATACTAATAAAAATTTCAATTTTATGAAAAAAATGTCAATTGGGACCAAAATGACTATCAGTTTTACATTGGTTATCGTACTATTCATCATAATAAGTATTGTAACATTAATAAATACGAAACGCTTGGGTGAAGATTCTAACCAGGTAAATCATACACATGAAGTTCTGGAAAAACTCGAAATGGTACTAGGTGATTTAAAAGATGCCGAAACCGGGCAACGGGGTTTCATTATTACTGGGTTGGTAAACTACCTTGAGCAATATGAATCGGCTCTTATAGCAATTCGAAAAGATATATCTGACCTACAGCAATTAACTATTGACAATGACATTCAACAGCAGCAAATTGATAAACTCAACGTTTTGATTACTAATAAACTTGATGAACTTGAAACAACTATAAATATACGCAGAACAAGTTTTGAAGCTGCAAAAAAAATAGTTATAAGTGACGATGCAAAAAAAATTATGGATGATATTCGGTCGATAATTATAGAAATGAAGAACCATGAAATTAGATTACTCAAAAAACGGGAAACCTTAAGTAAGGTTAATACTAATAATGCAAATAATGTTACTATCTGGATTACAATAGGAGCTTTTGTTATAGTTATTATATTGATTTTATATTTTACAAGAATTATTGCTTTTCCAATCAGGAAATTATCATTAATTGCTAAGCAGATTGCTGTAGGAGATCTTACAGGAGAGGTAAGTAAAACTGACAGAAAAGATGAAATTGGGGTATTGGCAGAATCTTTCAATTTGATGCAACAATATATGCGTGAAAAAGCTACTCAGGCAAATCATATAGCGAAAGGTAACTTGATAATGGAAGTAAAACCATTATCAATTAATGATACTATGGGGGTTGCATTTGCTTTAATGTTAGATAATCTTCGTTCTCATCAGAGAGACCAAGATCGAAGTATAAAAATTATTGAGCAAAAAGAGAAATATTTACAAACTGTTTTCAATGGTGCTGTTGATGCGATTATTACTATCAATGAAGAAGGGATAGTAGAAGAATTCAATCTGGCTGCTGAAAGAATTTTTCAATATAAGGCAAAAGAGATTATTGGTCAAAATGTAAAGATGATCACAAATATACATGACCGCAAACATCACGATCAATATTTGAGAAATTTTAAAGAAACAGGAAAAGCTACGATTATTGGTACAGGAAGAGAAGTGGTCGGGGTAAAAAAAGACGGCACTAACTTAATTCTTCGATTAGCAGTAAATGAAGTTTATATTGGAAATAAGAGAAAGTTTGTGGGAATGCTGTTAGATCTCTCTGAATCAAAAAGACGGACAGAAGAACTTGAAAAATCTAAAAGTGCTGCATTAAGCATTATGCAGGACGCCCATTCTCAAAGGAAGCGGGCAGAAAACGCCCTAAAAGAACTGGAAGTATCCAATCAGGAATTGAAAAAATTAAATCATGCCATTGAACAGAGTATGGCAACAGTTGTTATTACTGATAAAACAGGTAAGATTGAATATGTTAATCCTGCATTTACGAAAGCTTCAGGATACACATTTGAAGAAGCTATAGGAAATAAGCCGGGGATATTGAAATCGGGAAAGCATGATGATGCATTTTACAAAAACCTATGGGATACGATACTATTTGGAAAAACCTGGAAAGGTGACTTTATTAATAAGAAAAAGTCGGGAGAAGAGTTTTGGGAAAGTGCTTCTATTTCACCTGTGATTGACAATGATGGAGAGATAACACATTTTGTTGCAGTGAAAGAAGACATCACACATCGCAAAATATATCTACAAGAATTAGAAGCACGTGCTAATAAATTAACCCGCCACAGTAAATTGCTTCAGGAATTAACACAGGAAAAAGATTTTACCGAAGGTGATATTTCACAAGCTTTCAAGTCAATAACGAAAGTGGCTACAACCGGATTAGGTTGTTCGCGTTCGGGTATCTGGTTATATAAACCTAACAATAAAGCAATAGAATGTGAAATTCTTTATGAAGCTGATACAAAATCTTATTCTTCAGGCTTAATTCTGTTAAAAGAAGATTTTCCTGATTATTTCAAAGCATTACTTACCAATAATATAATTACAGTAGATAATGCACGTAATGATTCCAGAACTAATGAGTTCACAGATAGTTATTTAATTCCTTTAGGTATTTATTCAATGTTAGATGTGCCAATTTGGTCAAGAGGAAAAGTTGTGGGTGTAATATGCAATGAGCATACAAAAAAAATAAGAAAGTGGGGGTCTGATGAAGAATTATTTGCCCGTTCACTTGCCGATTTAATTTCTCTTGCCATTGAAACAAATGAACGAAAAAAAGTCCAAGAAGATGCAGAAAAAGCTACTAAAGCAAAAAGCACATTCCTGACAAATATGAGCCATGAAATACGAACCCCCATGAATGCCATATTGGGATTTTCCGAGATATTATCAAAACGTATTGAAGACGAATCTCAAATTCAATACCTCAAATCTATCCAGTCAAGTGGAAAGACCCTGCTCGATCTTATAAATAATATATTGGATTTAAGCAAAATTGAATCTGGGAAATTGGATTTTAGTTACGAACCATCTAATATTAAAATTCTTGTTCAGGATATAGTTGGAATATTTAAGGTGAAAATAGATGAGAAAGATTTGAATCTGAATGTCATTATTTCTGAAGATCTTCCCAGTACCTTATATATTGAAGAACTTAGAATTAAACAGATATTGATAAACCTTATAAATAATTCAATTAAATTCACAGAAAAAGGATATATCGAAATAGAAGCAACTTGTGCAAACAAAACAAATGATCACATTGATTTAATACTGAAAATTGAAGACACGGGAGTTGGTATTCCTGGTAAGTATCACAAAAAGATATTTCAGGCCTTCGATCAAATGGATAATCAGGATAGTAAAAAGTATGAAGGAACCGGTCTAGGCCTTGCAATTACTCAACAATTGGTGAAGCTTATGAATGGCAGGATAGAACTGGAAAGTGAGGTGGGCAAAGGCAGTATTTTCACAATAATATTGGAGAAAGTTAAAATTAGCAGAGATGAGATATTAATTGAGGAAAAGAATGATTTCGATCCTGATTCAATTTTATTTGAAGAATCAACTGTTTTGATTGTGGATGATATTAAAACCAACCGCGACGTATTAAAAGGATACTTGAGTGATTATAAAATTAATATAATTGAAGCTGCAAATGGTCTAGAAACTATTAATAACATTGAGAAATACAAACCCGATTTGGTTTTTCTTGATTTAAGAATGCCGGTTATGGATGGTTATGAAGCAAATGAGATCATCAAGAAAAATCCCGAGTGGTCTCAGATTCCTATTGTTGCAATTACAGCTTCCGCATTTGATAAAGATGAGAAAAAAGTAATTGCAATGGGATTTAGCGGGTATGTTCGAAAACCGGCAAGTTTAGTTGATATCCTTACAATATTAATAAAATTCCTTAAACATACAATTGTTGTTAAGGATGAAGAAGTCATTAATGAAAGTACGGTAGAAACTATTGATAGACCAGAGGAAGTACTATCAGAGATTGAAAAAAAAGTAATGCCGGTATGGGAAGAAATAATAAAAATAAGAAGTAAAAAAAATGTATTTTTTTTTGCTGAATTATTAATGGAAATAGGACATAACTATAAGGCAACATCTTTGATACGTTACGGGAATGAATTGCTATCAGCTAGCAAATTGTTCAATATTGATAAAGAAAAGAGACTGATCCAACAATTTCCTGATTTTGTTAAAAACCTAAATTCCTCATATAATGGAAAATAATGAATATAAAATCCTTGTAGTTGATGACAATGTCAAAAACATTCAGGTATTGGCTAGTTTGCTTACTGATAAGAATTACGATATAGAATATGCACTAAACGGCCCCGATGCTTTACAATTGGTAGCTTCTGAAAACTTCGACCTTATCCTGCTGGATATTATGATGCCCGAAATGGATGGTTTTGAGGTATGCAGAAGGATTAAAAAGGATGAAAATAAAAGAGAAATACCCATAATATTTCTAACTGCTAAAACCGATATCGAAAGTATCCAAAAAGCATTTAAAACCGGAGGAGTGGATTATGTTAATAAACCTTTTAATATTGATGAATTGTTGGCAAGAGTTGAAACTCATGTGGAATTGAAAGTGAGTAAAGATAAACTGAAAAAGGTAAATTGCTGGTTAGAAGAAAAGGTACTGGAAAGAACAGTGGAATTGAAAATTGCTAATAGTAAGCTGTTAGAACTAGATAATGCGAAGACACAATTTCTTAAAATAATTAGTCATGAAATAAGAACTCCGCTAAATGGAATAATTGGAGGTTTATCACTTATTAAAGAATATGGATTAACAGAAGAGTCTATAGAGTTTATTGATATGCTTGATATATCGGCCAAAAGGCTCGAAAACTTTTCCTTTAAGGCTTTGGATATAAGTAATTTAAATGCCCAAGGAAAAGAAGCCGTGAGACTTGAAAAAACAAATATCACAGAAATTATTTCAAAAGTAATTATCGACTTAGAAAGGACTTGGAAAATTAAGGAAATTAATATTTCACAAATAATAAACACAGATAATGTAATTATTAATGTCGATCATAAGTACTTCTATAAATGTATGTACAACATTATTCATAATGCAATAAAGTTCTCTCCTGTTAGTGGTTTGATGATAGTAAGCGTTAATAATTTTGATAATCATCTAGAGATTGAAATTAAAGATGAAGGAGTTGGTTTTAATGAGGGGTTTGCTATTGATAATATTAAACCTTTCGACTCGCAAAATCATGTTGACAGTAATCCTGGACTTGGTCTGTTTTTATCAAACCAAATTATAAGAGCCCATAGTGGAACTATTGAAAATGGAAATAATAAAGATAAAGGGGCTTTCGTGAAAATTCTATTGCCAATTAATTAAAGACTTATTTTCTTTCTTTTGGTACTTTTCCTCCTAGGTTATTAATATACTTTATATCAATTGTATAAATAGTTTCTATAAAAGATAGAATCACGCTCTATTAATGCAACATTTTTTATAATTTTATCAAATATTTTATACAATTAAATCTATTATGAAAAAAATACTTATTGCAATTTTAATTTTAGTGGTTGGATTTACAACCGCAGAAGCTAAAAAGAAAAAAGATGAAGTAAAAAAGGACAGTCTAAAGTCATCAACTTTTAACGGACTTAAATGGAGAAGTATTGGGCCTGCCTTTGTATCGGGCCGTATTGCTGATTTTGCTGTTGATCCTGATAATTTTAGCACATATTATGTTGCTGTTGCTTCTGGTCATATCTGGAAAACTACAAATAATGGTATTACATTTAAACCAGTTTTTGATAATTATGGTGCCTATTCAATTGGATGCCTTGCCATGGATCCTAATAATAGCAATGTTGTTTGGGCCGGAACAGGTGAGAATAATCACCAACGAGCTTTGGGTTATGGAAATGGAATATATAAAACCATCGATGGAGGAAGTTCATGGAAAAATATGGGATTGAAAGAATCCAGACAGATTGGTGAGATATTAGTTGATCCCAGAAATTCTGATATTGTTTATGTGGCTGCTGAGGGTTCTGCTTGGGGTCCTGGTGAAGAACGAGGAGTTTATAAGACCACTGACGGGGGTAAGAATTGGGAAAAAGTTCTTTTTGTTAGTGAGAATACAGGAGTTGCAAACTTAAGTTTTGAACCCGGTAATCCGGATGTTATTTATGCTGGTGCTGAGCAACGTCGCCGCCGACAATTTGGAAAAATTGGAGGTGGACCTGAATCGGCTTTCTATAAATCAACAGATGCTGGCCTTACATGGAACAAACTTGAAAAAGGAATACCCGGTGTTGATAAGGGCGGAATGGAAATAGTTGTGTCTCCTCTTGATGCAAATATTGTATATGTTATGTTTGAGGCATCAAATGGTAAAGGAGGTGTTTATCGCTCAACAAACAGGGGAGCCTCTTTTAGTAAGCAAGATGATTATTATAGTAGTGGTCAATATTACAGTGAGCTGGTTTGCGACCCTGTTGATGCCAACACATTATATTCACTGGATACCAGAACAAAGGTTAGTACCGATGGAGGAAACACGTGGAAAAGCATTGGTTTGAGCAAGCGCCATGTTGATGATCATGCAATGTGGATTAATCCAAACAATACAGACCATTTTATTATTGGTGGTGATGGTGGCATCTACGAAAGTTGGGATGGCGGTAGCACTTACATTCACAAAACAACCCTTCCTGTTACTCAATTTTATCGCGTAAATGTTGATAACACAGAGCCTTTTTACTGGGTTTATGGAGGTACTCAAGATAATGCAAGTATGGGTGGCCCTTCACAAAATACTAAATCTGGTGGAGTTGCCAGCGATGAGTGGGTTGTAACCCTTGGTGGAGATGGCTTTTGGCAAGCAATTGAACCTGATAATCCTGATATTATTTACTCGGCATATCAGTACGGTAATATTTTTAGATATGATAAAAAATCGGGTGAAAAAATGAATGTTAAACCCATGCCACAAAAAGGGGAGCTAACATACCGATGGAATTGGGATACTCCATTTTTACTAAGTCCACACTCGGGAACCACATTGTATATTGCCGCAAATAAAGTTTTTAAAAGCACTAATCGTGGTAATACCTGGGAGGTTATTAGTGATGATATAACCCGGAACGAAGACAGAAATCAGTTTAAGGTTATGGATAAATACTGGCCGGCTGATGCTGTTGCAAAGGATGTGTCAACATCTCAATGGGGAAC
>JASFZK010000040.1:0-12155 GCA_045267845.1 Bacteroidota bacterium
AGGGTCTTGATTCCATTGATGATTATGGGGTGATCGTCAGCTATAACTAATCGAATCATGTATTCTTATTTTGAGTTTTTACAAAGATAGTTATTTATACCAAATCTAAATAATTTTTTAATATTCACTAATCATTAATAATAATTATATCAGCATTTTGTACAGCATTTACTTTTACAGCGGCTATATTTGACGGCAACTCATCTAGTTTGTAAACAACCTTAATACTATACTCTGCATCTTTACTAATTGCTGAAACCTCTCCTAAAAGCACGAAATTGAGTTCAAAAACACTATCATTACCATTGCTACTAACCGGTACCAATTTTGGCACTCCTAATTTTACTCCATATGATATACCTGTTGCTTCAATGAGCAATAATTCGCTTGTGTTGTTACTGTTACTACGCACTAAGCTTAACGACTTTAATAAGTGGACTTTATTTTGTTTCATTTATTTGGGATTGAATCAGCTCAAATAGAGAATAATAGCTTATGAATTTACGTAAATATATAGCCGTAACTTCATAGGTTACTATTCTTATTCTTCATTTTTAATGAAAATACTATTTAAAAATGCTTCATTTGTTTCTGAATTCTTTTCTAAAAAATCATTTAAGCCACTACTTGTTGTTCCATAAGGGTTTATATGCTTAATAACTACTTTTACAATTAATTGTTCTATGATTATATCTTTTCCTTTATCAGTAACTGAAGGAAGAAGTAATCCACCCGCATTAATAATTTCACTCTTGTCTAATTTAAAACTTGGATCTACTTTATATATCGTTGTTGTGCCCAAATCAATTATTTTTCTTTGATAGGTAACACTATCTATTTCCTCAGTAACCAATGCACTTACAGAGATATCAAAATTACTTATGAGTAAATCGTACTTCTTTTTCATTTTAACAGGGATATAATCTTCTGAGACTTCAACTAATTCTACTCCAAGTGAAGAGCCTTTTTTTTCAAAACGAAAACTATAATTAGCTAAATTTTTCGGGTTACTACTCCCTTTGTGAAAAAACACTTGAGTTACTTTTATTTTTGCCACACTATCCTTAAGTGATGTGAATGTCAAGTATTTTTGGTTTAGGCAAGTGCTTTTAAATTGATAATCTACTTCATTTTTAGATGTTGCTTTTTTCAATAAATAGTTACCGTATTTAATTACATATGGAATCAGAATACCAGCAACTGTGGCTCCCCCTATTATTGCAATACTATCTTGATTTTTTTTAGGAACCTGCTCAAATGTAGGAGATTCCAACTTTGTATAGATTCCTTTTGTTTTTGTCACTTTTAAATCTCTATCCCAAACTTTAGTTTGAGAAAACACTGTGGTCAAAACACCCACAATTAGAAGTAAAATAATTGATAGTCTTTTCATAATTTATAGTTTTTTTATTTGTAATCTTATACTTTCAACTGTCTTAATGGAAAAAAACTACTCTCTCCATTCAATGTGTAAATTAAGAATAATTAAGTTGAATCACATTAATCGTTTTTAACCAAAAAAAAATGGTTTTCAGCGAGAGTGAGATGTAATGTTTTCTTTTTAAAATTTCATTTGTTTAGTGTATATATTTCTATGTAAGTTAAATTTCATCTTCACTCTTAATATATGATTTTATATTTCAATGCTTGTTAACTGTTGGTAAGAATAGTAGTGGATTTAAAAGTACAAGACCTTCAACCTAGCAGCTATTACTCTTTTTTTAACACGCTTATTATAAGCACCATACCCACCATTAAACATACACTTTGTAGTGCTTTCATTTTTTATTATTTATTTGACACAATATTAGAGTGGAGATTAAGTATATGAATTGAATAATTGAATTGGCATTCCATTTATGTTATCGATTTGACCACTCCATACTAATGAATATAGTTTTTTAAGGTCTATCCTATCTTGTTCTGTTAAAGTGGAATTGTGTCCATAGTTCATAATTGTTAAAGGGTAATGATTTCCAAAGATCTCGCTTCGCCATGAAGTTTCTTTTTCTTTAGCAAAATAATGTCTAAGACCAAAAATGTGACCAATTTCATGAATCATTGTCTCAATTTGTTCAAATTTACTTTGCTTAAACATTTTAGGATAAAGTGATAATATATTTTGATTCGAATTTGGGAAGAATGCACTTGCCAAAGTACAGCCATAAGCATTACAATTATCAGGCCTCATAATTATTTCGAAATCAAAATAGTTAGATGATTCTTCAAATCTTATTGGTGAAGCGTCTCCCCATTTTGAAATGGCTTCATTAAGTATTTCTCTAATGTAATTTTTAACGTTATCGGAATTTCTATAGTTATCAAAAGAAGGGTTGAATTTCCATTTTAAAATTACATTTTGTTGCCATAATGGAATGTCAGTTCCAAGACCGAGAACAATTTTTGTTAGTTTATCAATATTTTTTGAAGAATTAGACTCGTTAATATGGTCTACTTCTTTTGCTTCATCAGTTACACATAAATGTTGGACTTTATCCGATGTCTGCATTTCAAATAGATCTTTTCCATCATCTGAGATGAAAAAATCTTTGTTTAGATAATCTTTGTTCATTATATTGATTTTTTAATTGTTTATTGCATACAATAGTTCGTTAAGTATTTAAGCAGCAATTGCACCAAATTTAATCTGTTCTCTAATCTTTTCTTCTACAGAAATAGGAAATGTCATTAATTGTTCAATTTCTTGTGGCCTTAACTGCTCAATTGCATTCTTAAAATTCCCGGCCCTTTTTTCTAATGATAATTATATACTCGTTTTTTAATCTTTAGTTTAAAAATTATTTTTCTAGTTATCGTGATTTGTTCAATACGTATAACGGTAAGTACATGCGTAATGCGGGTTTTCGAAGATGCAAACATTCATTTTATCCTGAATTTGTTTTCGAAACGGAAAGGTTCAATTAAACCGTAAACCACACATTCCCAACGCATATACAATGTTGTATGTAGTTTGAATTATATTATGGTTTCCTAAACTCAATGTAACACTTTAAGTGACCTCTACATCCACAACTTCTTACATTTGTCCATCTATCTCTAAAACTATTACAAGTTCCACTCACACCGTTTGTTCCATACCTAACCCATCTCCAATTCCTGTGTTCATACATTTTATTTTTAACCCACGATTTTAATACTTTAGAATATTCTCCATCTGCTCTTTCCTGAGTATTGCATCCTGTTACACCACCCCAACTAAAATATACACTTTCCTCTATTCTAACAATATCTGATTTTTCTATAGATAGTGATTTAATCTCGTATGCAGTTTCGTTCATTTCAGTTTTTACGATATTCTTAAATTCTAAATTTTCTAACTCTTCTGATAAGTCATCTAGTTTTAAATTTTCCATAATAAACTATTTTAAATAATGCATACTTCTGTTTAAGTGTTTTTTCTGCTTGTTCCACTATTTATATTATTCATTTTTTCTCTTAGATTACACACAACTTATTGATATAACAACTCAATAATCAAACAATACAACTTAAATCTACAAGTAAATTTCCTAAAGGTCGATACAATCTGCTATTGTTAAATTGAGAGCAAATATTAATGGCTTTCAATCATAATACAAACTAACCAATAAAAAATATATTGGCATTAATAGTTTTTAACCAAAAGAAATAAATCATGGTTTTCAGCTAGGATTATTCTTTTTGATATATACAGCATAATAAATTGTTGTTTCAATACTTAATCCTTTCTAATTTCATAAAGGGTTTCTATTTCGCTTATACACTATGTGAGAATGAAATTAAAAATCAAATCAATTCTGCACACAACGCACACTGAAACCATGATCCTTACTACGAAAGCTCTCCCGGTACACCTGTGAATCAGTATAGTACAAGTAACGTTCCCAGGCATTTGAGCCATTCTCGTTTGATGTCCAAAAGAAGGAGCCTAATGGTGAATTGATGAAAATGCCGCTCTGATGTCTATTACCTCCAGGGAGTCCCTTGAAACCACTTATGCTAAACTCAGGATTACTATCCAAGTTTCCATCTATCCAAAGTACTTCGTTACCGGCTAATTTGCTACCTTCATTTGTGCCTCGAAAGCCAGTTGCATCAGCTTGTGATTGTGTCATTCCCAAATGTATTTCCAATGTTTTGTATTCATCATCGGTAGGCAAATGCCAGCCTGTTGAACAAATACCCTGTGCACCTTCAGTTGTACTGTATTCCATCATTTCGTCCCATTGGTATAATCCACCATAAACATCACAATTGCTTGTATTGTCATCATAACAATACTTTTCAATGGTAGAATTATCAGTTTGGTTGCCACTGCCATCTATTCTTGTCCCAACATTTAAGTTTTCGTCCATCCAGCATTGAGTACCTATTTGTACGGTGGTATATGATTGGCCATCACGGGAGTCAACTAAGGCATCGCCACATGCCCATGGAGGTGCTGGTATTGTAAAACTCCAAACAACTCCTTCCGTACTATTAGATTGATCATCATGGGAAACAATTTTCCAGTAGTATGTAGTACTATAGTTTAGAATACTAGGGTCATAAGTTGTGGCTGATTGCTCTGAAGCTACTAAGGCAGGTGGATTTGTTTCCCCAAAATAGACATCATAAGTCAGGGGGTCAGATTGAGGATCGCTACAAGTCCATGATAGAGTAGAGTTTACTGCTTGGTCTGTGGAAGCATCAGCGGGTGATGGATTGCTGGCTTGTTCGGGAGCTTGACTGTCCCTTAGGCAACGGACGCTATACCCTGCACTTTTAATAGTGCCCCATGCCCGGTAAATTTTTGTCTCAACGTTACTCAAAGCACGCATATATGCAAATGTACCAGCCTCATTCGACACCCATAACTCTGCTATTGTTCCAAGATTTTGAAAAGGGCCTAGAGATGACATGCCGGCAGGGAGAACAGTAAACCCGCTGGAATTTGTTGCTCCACTATTGGGTGAATTCCAATGAGATGTACCTGCTTCTTTTAATTTACCACCTTCATCAGTTCCCCTGTATCCTGTTTGGTCAGCTTGTGCCTGAGACATACCAAGGAACATTTCCGTTGTTTTCCATTCCGTATCACTTGGCAGATACCAACCTGTTGGACAAATACCTTGAGTACTTTCAGTAGTTACATATTGCATCATTTCGTCCCATTGGTACAAACCGCCGTAAGTGTCGCAGTTGCTTGTATTGTCATCGTAACAGTACTTTTCAATAGTGTTATTATCAGTTTGGTTGCCGCTGCCATCTATTCTTGTCCCAACATTTAAGTTTTCTGCCATCCAGCATTGAGTACCTATTTGTACGGTGGTATATGATTGGCTATCACGTGAGTCAACTAAGGCATCGCCACATGCCCACGCCGGTGGTGCGCCATAGGCTATCTCTTTCCAAATATCCTCAGATAAGACATAAGCATAAAACTTTTCATCAGTAGTACTATAAACAATTAATCCATTGGCAGGACTGTCTATACTTGCAATCTCATCAGAAGTCATGCGGGGCATTAAAAACCCTTTATCAGTTGAGCTGATATCTAAAATAGCACTCTGGGCCGGATTTGACCCATCCTCGTTCATAGCAACTTCCTGTGCGCTGATTACAGTAGGTAATAAAAGTATTGCAACTATGTGGGAGAAAATATAGTTTTTTAATTTCATATTTTAAGCTATTTAGTTTTGTTTAGTCTTTTAAACAACGTATGGAAAGTCCATTATTTTTTGATTGTTCATTATTGGTAAAATCCGCATTAGTATTTGCCATATACCAAACTTTCAATTTATTGCTTACTACTTCTGTAGTAGTAATCCAATGTCCTTGGATTAAAGAGCTGTGATAATTGCCAGACCAACCTCTATAACCTCCAGGCAGAGCAGTATAACAAACCTCATTGGTTGCTCCAGTATTGGGGCTATTCCAATGTGCAGTGCCTGCTTCTTTAAGTTTTCCACCTGCAACACTTTCTCCTCCAAGGAAGTTGGCTAATGTGCTATATTCATTACTACTGGGTATATGCCATCCATTTGGACAAACATTATTACTTGTAAATGCTATATAGCCTTTATATAAAGCACCATATACATCTTCGTTTGAAGGGTCATTACCATACCAAGAATATACTGGTGTTGTGGCTGCCTGCCAGTCTGCATCAACTGGTGCATAAGTTATATCTGTTCCATCATTGTATTTTGTGGCTTTAAGATTTTCAGTTAGCCAGCGCTGGGTACCAATTTTTTTGTTAGAGTATTCATAACCATTACCATCAGTTGGTGCAGGGTTTATCGTAATAGCAAGAGTAGCGGTTGCGCCATTACTACAACCATCATCCTCGATGACACTAATATTTCCAGATGTACTACCAAAATCAACAACAATACTTGCAGTCCCTTGCCCAGAAGTGATTGTAGAGCCAGTAGGAACCGTCCATTGATAAACCGCTCCGGATACAATAGGGGTTATACTGAATGTTTCGCAAATGGTTTTATCATAAAGATTTGTTTCTCCAATTATGGAAGGAGGAGTGTTAAAAGTTGCAAAGCTCCATACTACCCCCTCAGTACTATTTGAATGATTATCAGTAGCAGTAATTTTCCAATAATAAGTAGTAGAAGCATCTAAGGTACCAGGATCATAAGAATCAGATGTTTGTGCTGAAGATATCAAAGAAGGAGGATTGGTTTGTCCAAAATATACATCATAAGTAATTGGATCACTATCCACGTCCGAACAAGTCCAAGACAGTGTTAAATCAATATTTTGCCCTGTAGAAGCATCTGCAGAACAAGGGTTTGAAGGCTGTGCCGGAGCTTGGTTTATGTTAGCTTCGTCTTGGAGGCAGCGGACGCTAATACCTGTTGCCTTGAGATGATTCCCCCAAGCAATCTGTGCACTGAAGTAAGTCAACCCATATAACCAAGAAGTAGTGGTGCTAACCTCACTTGATGTTCTGAAATTGCCATAACCATTGATATCTGTGAATGTTCCGCTTGTAGTCCGGAAACCTCCTGGCAGACCAGTAAATCCACTTGAATTCGTTGCACCTGTATTGGGCGAATTCCAATGAGTTGTACCAGTTTCTTTCATTTTACCTCCCGCTACACTTTCTCCTCCAAGAATAGTTATAAGCGTTGAGTATTCTCCATCTGTTGGTACATGCCAGCCTGCCGGGCAAATACCTTGAGTGCCTTCTGCCGTTGAATATTCCATCATTTCATCCCATTGGTATAATCCGCCATAAGTACTACATTTAGAAGAATTGTCATCATAACAATACTTTTCGATGGTGCTATTATCGGTTTGGTCAGTAGTACCAATTATCATTGTTCCTATATTAAGGTTTTCTGCCATCCAACATTGGGTACCAATTTGTACCGTAGTGTAATTTTGAGCATCGCGTGAATCGGTAAGTGTGCCACCACAGGCAACATTAATGAGCACATCGAAAGTACAAGTACCTCCGCTATTGCTGGCTGTTGCTGTAAAATTGTCGGTTTGGTAGGTAACTGGTGTTCCGCTACCGGCCAAATCAACAGTTTGGATTCCAGTAGTGGAATAAACACCGTTTGCGCCAAAGCTGTAGCCGTTGGCTATACTTGTTGTGATGGAATAAGCCCCGATAGCTGTAACGTTTACTTCTATGGTAACAAATTCGGTAGCGCCAAGTACCTGCCCGGTTTTATAATCGCCATAAACGCCTGTGTTGTCGCAAGATCCACTCGTTCCTATTGAACCATCCCCAAAGGGGACTATCGTTCCTGTGCCATAGGCTATTTCTTTCCAGGTTATTTCTGATGCCACAAAAGTGTAAAACTGTTCGTTAGTGGTGCTATATACCATCAAACCACCAGCTGGGTTTGTTATATTTTCGATTTCGCTTTGTGTCATCCGTGGGATAAGTAAGCCTTTATCGCTTGATTTGATATCCAACATAGCAGAAGGGTTTGGTGTACTGCCATCGGTATTAATACCTACTTGTGCCTGAAGCATAATACTTAAGCTAATAAACATAATTGCAATAAGCGTTTTGAATTTTTTCATATATTTTACTTTTTATATATTGATGCTACTAACAATACATCGTTAAGTTTTTGTTTCTCGCAAAGGCGCCAAGCCGCAAAAGTCTGATTATCACAAGCTTAATAAAATATTAGTATTTCTATAAGTATCTGAATATATAATAGTTATAAAACCTTAACTGAACTATTGACTAAAGGACATATAAATATTTTATAACATATTTTCAAATAATCCATCTTTGTCCCAAATGACACAAGTCAAAAGGAACATTGACGGATAAACCAAAGTTTCCTACCTTTTTGGTTAGTGTTTCTATTATATTTCTGTTTGCATTAATTTTTTTGCGAACTTTTTATTAAATTTATGATTGGGGGGGGGGTTGTGCACAAACATATTTACAAATAACACGCTTGTCAATCCCCCTCTAGGGTGATATTTTGCAGCTTATAATTTTCTCAGATTTAGTCTTCTCCACTATTTTTTTTGTTTTAACTTTGTCGCTAGCTTGGAAATTAATCTCGTTTTCACGATGTGGGAATGCTTGCCATCTAGTAGATATAAACAACTCAATAATCAAATAACACAGCTTAAATCGATATCTATATCCTAAAAGTCGATACAATCTGCTATTATTAAAATGAGAGCAAATACTAATGGCTTTCAATCATGATACAAACTAACCATGAAAAAATAAATTGGCATTAATAGTTTTTAACCAAAAGAAATAAATCATAGTTTTCTGCTAGACGTACAGGAAGCAAAGTCTTTTTTACTTTTACGGCTTAAAAAAAATACTTTGTTTAATACCCACGATATTGCAAATTATTATAACCGGATCTTAAACTACTATCAAAACTGGTGGAGGCTTGATAATAATTTAGCCGTGCATTTTGGTATTTGGGATGTGAACACCAGCAATTTTCAGGACTCGCTGGCTAATACAAATAAGGTGTTGATGGATATTGCAGGTATTAAATCGGAGGGGGAAATACTAAATGCCGCTTGTGGTGTTTGTGGCTCTGCTTTTTATTTGGCAAAAAAGCGCAAGGCAATAGTCACGGCAATAACCTTAAGCGAAAAACAATTTGCTTATGCTACACAAAAATATAAGGAACTTAACTTGAAGATCGAGTAAGCTTTAAAATTGAAGATTATACCAAAACAAGTTTTGAGGATAATACCTTTGATGTGGTTTGGGCCATTAAAAGTATTACATCAGCTCCTGAAAAATAACTATTTGCCAAAGAGGCAATAATATTATGGAATTTTAACCTTCCAACTACCAGTTCCAACTATAGCTGGGGTAGTATCATTAACATTAAGGTCTACTGTAATTGGCCCCAGGCCATCTGCACCGTCAGGTCCACTATAGCTTGCTTCCCAAGTATATTTTAATTTAGTACCTGGCACCAGTGAAATATTGAATTCAAAAGAGACTGAGTCTTCGGATTTAAAGTTGGTATACTCCTTTTTAAATGGCATACTTGGGTTTGTTTCTTCTTTCTTGACGTTGCCACTTTCAAACCAAGATATTTCTACATCTCCAGAATTTTCAATTACAGAAAGTTCATAAAGAACATTGTAGGTTTTAACTGGATCTGGATCGGGTTCTGGATCAGTATTTGAGTCATCTTTAGTACAGCTCGATAGCGATACAATGAAGAATGATACAAGCAAAGTAAATAAATATTTTTTCATAGCAGTTTGGGGTTAATTAATTAGCTAAATTAATGAAATTTCAATGATAAACCTATTTCTGAATAATTCTATAGAGAATTATATGGGGTCATTCTTTCTATGCAATAATGATATAACAGCTATTATTAAAATTAGAGCAAATACTAATAGCTTTTAATCTTGTTACAAACTATATACTAAAAAAAATGGTATTAATCGTTTTCACCAAGTTGTACAGGAAGCAAACTATTTTTTACTTTTACGGCTTAAAAAAAGCACTTTGTTTACTACACGTGATATTGCAGATTATTATAACCAGACTTTAAACCACTACCAAAATTGGTGGAGACTTGATAATAATTTAGCCGTGCATTATGGTATTTGGGATGATAGCACAAGGAATTTTCAGGATTCGCTGGCTAATACGAATAAGGTGTTGATGGATATAGCAGATATTAAGTCGGGAGAGAAAATACTTGATGCTGGTTGTGGGGTTGGTGGCTCTGCTTTTTATTTGGCAAAGAAACGGAGGGCAATAGTTACCGGAATAACCCTAAGCGAAAAACAATTTGAATATGCTACACAAAAGTGTAAGAAACTTAAAATTGAAGACCAAGTTAGATTTAAAATTGAAGATTATACCAAAACAAGTTTTGAGGATAATAGCTTTGATGTGGTTTGGGCCATTGAAAGCATAACATCGGCTTCTGATAAAAAACTGTTTACCAAAGAGGCAATTAGGTTATTAAAGCCCGGTGGCAGACTTATTATTGCTGACTATTTTAAAGAAAATGACAATCAAAAGGATCCTGATAAACTACTTGAAAAATGGAATAAGCTGTGGAGCATGGCTGATTTTGTGACTTTGGTCGAATACAAATCCATTTTTAGTAAAGCAGGCTTTAGCTTAAAGAGTGAACGAAATGTTACTAAAGAAATTACACCAACTGCAAAACGGATGTATTGGTCGTATTTATTGGGAGGTCCGTTGGCAATTGTTTATAATTTATTTAACAAGCCCACTCCTTTTGCCAGAAACCATTATAAGTCTGGGTTATATCAATATAAAGCATTGAAACAAGGGCTTTGGAATTATAGTATTCTGTTGTTTGAGAAGGATATTAAATAGAGTTTGTCTCTAATGTCCTCTAACTTCGTTACACTTGTGCAGAAAACAAACATCCCGACGATACTGTCGGGACTCCTTGATTTTCAAAACTTCGCAAGCCTTGTTAGTGAACATTATAAATCAGACGCCGACTTTATGGACAATCACCAAATACGGTTAGAAAGGCCATGTCCAGGCGGCCGAGACCTTGCTACAGAGCTGAACTAGTATTGGAGTATTTGGTAATTAATAATACACCTTAATTTGATAATAAATAGTTTTTAAAAAGTTACGAGGTTTTTCCATATCACAAATTAGTTGTTTGCGAGTAAAGGAGTTGATATCAAAATTGCCATTATTATTATTTTCCAGATTTTGAAAACGATCTAAACATACAAACCCACGATTTAATACGGGCATTACTCTATCTAGAAAACCTGATACTTGATTAGGTGGATAGTCCATTTTATGGCATATGGTTATAAAATTAGCAAGCTCTTCTTTGTATAGTTTTCGTAGGTAAGCTGCTTTAGAAATAGTGGTTGGTAGGGTTTGAATTCCTGTTTTTTTATCTTTGTAGATATCAAAAATATCATTTTCGAATTGCATTAGTGAGCCTAATTGGAATAGTGCTTCCTTCTCCCCTGCTACCAATGGATTATTGTAACCTGTACGATAAAACAATACTGAATCACCGCCTTTTAGTTGAGTAATCTCCCAGATACGGTCTTCGGTTATATTAGGATTTTCCTGCTCAACGCTGGCAACCTGTGCCTTATGGACAAGCAACAACTGCTTTTTAATGTCATCAGGGAATTGAGAATTAATAAGAACAAGTTTATAAAAATCTAAAAAAAGTTTTACGTTTGACGAGAATGGCACTATATGTTCGGGATTGTTTACCATTGTAACAATTTGCTCCTCGGGTAGTTTTAGGTCATCAAAAAAATCGTCGAACAATCCTGTAATTGCTCCTTGGCATGTACTTGTCCAGCGTTCAGCATCGGTCATAGTACTATCACGCAAAACGCAAAATGCTTCACCCAAAATTGCAGGAACTGCCAGTCCATAGTACTTGTTTATTTTAAAAATATCTTTTTCGGTTATTGTACCATCATTATTATTTTGTGATTTTTGAAGTATTGGTGTTATGTTGAGTTTCATGAATTTCTTCTGCCGATTTAAATCGAGAAGAAGCTTTATAAATATTGTAGGTAAGAGTATTGCGTTTTTTATTGTTTTTCCCATTGGGATGTTTTTTTTTACAAATATACATAAGTATTACTCGGTAAGAATTTACCACAAAGAGGCACAAAGGTTTACACAAAGAAAAAATCTCTATTGTAGTTTTAGA
>JASFZK010000041.1:0-27291 GCA_045267845.1 Bacteroidota bacterium
ACATTATGGCAATGGGACTTTGGAGATCCGGCAAGTGGAAGCAATAATAGTTCCACCAACCAGAATCCAAAACATCTATACAATCTAACAGAAGATTATATAGCACAGTTATTGGTAATGAATCAATATGAATGTAAAGATAGCATTACAGATACCATAACGATTTACCAACCACCAACAGTACTATTTAGTTATGCTGAAACCTGTATGAGTTACTTCACACAGTTCTTCAATGAATCAGAAGAAGGAAGTTCACCATTACAAGATTACAACTGGAACTTTGGCGATTCACTATCCACAACAAATATCTCCATTGAAGAAAACCCACAGCACATCTATGACAGTCTGGGCCATTACATAGTACAGTTTAGAGTAACAGATGAAAACCTATGTTACGATACCATAATAGACACATTGGAGATCTATACCATCCCCACATCCAGCTTTATCATAATCGATACAATACAACAGGGCATGATATATTTGGATAATACTAGTGAAGGAGCCGGAGAATTATCTTATGAATGGGATTTCGACTATGACAATCTAGTAACAAGCACAGAGGAGTACCCCACGCATCAGTATGACGAAGACGGCACATATAATATTATGTTAGTATCGTACAATGAGCATAACTGTCCAGATACAGTTTACCAGCTTTACGACTTACTATTCACTAATTTATTTGTACCCAATGCCTTTTTACCCAATAGCAGTACATCAGAACTGAGAATCTTTAAACCAACAGGAATTAACATCAAGAGTTACAAGTTGGAAGTTTATAGTGCCTGGGGTAATTTAGTATTCAGTAGTACAAGGTTAGAAGATGGTGCACCTGCCGAAGGCTGGGATGGCACCTATGAAAACGAGCCCATGCCAACCGGTAGTTTTATCTGGCGCGTGAGTGCAGTGTTTGAAGATGGCACCCATTGGAAAGGCACAGATAATGGCGATGGAAATACTCAGACAAATGGAACAGTTACACTAATACGATAGTAGGAAGAGCAACACCCACAAAAACAATGACAACTACGATAACCATGAGAACAATGATAACCAGGACAACCCAATTCTAGCGCGCGTTTAGCAAAGCGCAACGCGTGCTTAGGTAATAAACAAAACATTATCCAATACAGTCAAATCCACTATGAAGAACTTATTATCATTAATACTAGTAATATCAATACTCATAATGGTTCCCATCGAGGAAGTCATGTCTCAGGATTTAGACTATGCACAGTACTATAACAATCCCACCTATTACAATCCGGCATATGTAGGGTTAACCATGGGCTTAAAAACACGGTTAAACTACCGCCGACAGTGGACAGGTTTAGCAGGTGATTATCACACCTATAGTTTTAGTGCTGATATAGCCGAGCGTAGTTTACCCGGCGCAGGTGGAATAGGCATCATAGCCAATCAAAGTGTAGCAGGTATGGGAGTGTTAAAGACCAGCACCATAGGTTTTATGCCCTCGGTACGGATACCTATTAGCAAGAATACCATATTTCAGATGGGAGCATTGGCCTCAGTGGTAACGCAGCAATTAAACTGGGATAACTTAGTATTGGGTGATCAGTTGGATCCAAGATGGGGTAACATATACGAAACCTCCTTTACGGGAGCAGCCCGCGGCAAAGTAGTTTTTCCAGACTTTGCCTTTGGAGGCGTATTCCAGTTTCAGGGAAATGATTTGGAAGGAAACATTGGCGCAGCAGTGCATCATATAACCACTCCCAACCAAAGCTTTTTTGAAGTAGATGCAAAGCTTCCACGGAAGTATGTTTACAATGTAGACTTTATCATTACCGTTAGAGAAGACTACGGATATTACTCCAAGCTGCAAGGCTTTAAGTTAAACCCAGGTTTAATGATAGAGCACCAAGCAAGTATGATGTTATACACTTTGGGAATGAATATTTACATGCGACAGGTATACATAGGCTTATGGTACAAGAACCAGACTTTGGAATACGATGAGTTTTCCAACTTTACGGTAATGGCAGGCTTAAATATTCCATTCAATGAAGACTCAAGAATGAAGATAATGTACTCTTATGAGATGAACATTAATGCATCGCACAACTTCACTGGACCATCACACGAGATAAGTTTAATTTTTGAGTTTGATGAGATTGGATTAATAGGCAAGAGTAAGAGTAGTAACTTTATTGCACCAAGTGTTAAACGTTCCAATAGCCCCATTGAGTGTTCTCCGTTTTAGTTTGAATGGAATTTTTCGCATAAAAAAGACGAAACTAACGCTAGCGTGCGTTTAGCAAAGCGCAACGCGTGCTTTGTTTGTCTACCATATCCTCATTTTCCTTTGCGCCTAACTATTACTAGCTCAAGATACTGTGTTAAAATCCTAATTTATTTTCATCTTTTTCATTAGCTTATCCGCGCCTCCGTCTATCTGGGTAGCTTGATAGATTTGTGACAAATAAGTCCTACAGCGACTGTTACATCTACTTACTAGCTGATGATGGCTTCCAATATTATTCTTTTATTAATTTCCTATAGAAATATTTATCTTTTTTAGTTACACAAATTAAGTAAATTCCTGAATTCAAATCTGAAACATCAATTGAAGTATAACTTGAAAACAGTTCAATCCTCTTTATCCTATTTCCAGATAGTGATGTAATTGTTACTGTACTGTTTTCAAAATCATTAGACTTTATACTTAAAATGTCTTTTAAAGGATTTGGATAGATATTTACATCAAATGTGTTTGCATCTAAATCCTCAACATTAACAAGACTAGGAGTTCCCCATTCTTCTTCTCCCTTTTTATAATATACCATTTCTTCAGTACGATAAATTTCTTCAATCCAGTTTTGAGAAATTCCCAGAACCATTCCACAGCCATTAACAAAATCCATTAACCATCCAGAACTCACATGGTTTATTACTCGTCCATGGTATAAATTAATGTTCGTGTAAACTGAGTCCATTAGCCCATAGTTAACATGTGAATCAAGAATAGTATAAAAAACAGTGTCGCTATAATATAGATATGTCATTTGGGGTGAAGGGAAATAATTTATCTCTTTATAATCTATATCCCTAACATAAAAAACAGTATCATTGTTTGATGAATGAAAGAAGTCTACTATCTCAACGTTTTTAACAGAAATAATGCTATCTATTAATGAGCCTGCTATAATGTCATAATGAAAAATATCTCCAATTTCAAAATTATATATTTCACTAATAGTTGAAATTTCTTGAGATCTCAAATTGCTTGGTGCTAAGAAAACAAGTAATAAAATTAGAATAGTTGATTCTTTAATGAAAAATTCCTTGATTTTAAGTTTAATTGAATTCATAATTTATCTTTTATGTTTGCTAATGTTTAATATTCCAAAACCATATATTATTCTAAATACAAACTTTCTAGTTTAATATACTCACTCTTTAATTTATTACTATATGCCAAGCGATTTATTCGATAATAACAGAAATTTCTTAGTTGAAAACTTCTAAATATACTAAACTTTCTTCATCGCCTTTTATTGGTTTCATTTAATTATTAATACCTTTCTTATTCTTTGTTGGTCTGTAGCAAATTCAATTATGTATAAACCAGAGCCAATCATTGAAATATCAATTGGATTAGTAATTGTTTCAGATTGAAATATTTTTTGCCCAAATTTATTGTAAATAGTTATTTCATCTAAAGAAATATTTTTTTTGTTTGATGTGAAAATCTTATTCTTTGCAGGATTTGGATATATTGTTAAATCTAATTCAGTCTGTTCATTTGGAACCCAAGCAGTTTCACAGGCTACATTCACCTCTTCTATAGAGTTGCACCCATTGGCGTTATTTTCAATATATAGGTATCCATTTGGGTTAATTAAATAGTCACAAATACTTTTTACCTCACATACAGATAGTGATGTATTTTCGAATATAGCCAAGTCTTGAATGGATGCAGCAAAAATATTATCAATACCTGCTAAACTAACCAAAGAACTATTATATGTGATCCTTAGAGCTTGTCCTATAGAAGTTAAACTTTCGAGACCAACCAAATTAATTATAGAATTGTTTTGATAAATTTGAAGATAATCACCAATAGAAGCTAGGCTTTCAAGTCCTACTAAACTTGTCAGCATTGGATTACTCCCTATGTTAAGAGCCCCAACTGATATCAAATTATCAAGATTCGTAATATCAATCAGTGAGAAATTTTCTTTGATTCTTAAATAATGACTTATAAAAGCCAAATTATTAAATCCCGACAAGCTTAATAGAGAAGAGTTGCCTACAATATCAACACTTCCACTAATAGTAGTAATATTTTCCAATCCTGTGAAGTTAAGAAGGGCTTCGTTGTTCCATACTGTTATCTGTCCTCCAATAAATGTCACCTTATTAAGCATGGCAATACTTGAAAGCATACTATTTTCATTTAGTACTAACAAACCACCAATATAAGTTAAGCTATTAAGGCCGGTTAGGGTTGTTAATGATTCATTCTCATCTAAAACAAGGGACATATTAATTGACTCCAAATTATCCAGCCCTGTCAAATTGGATAAGATCGGGTTTTGCTCAATTGTCAATCCTCCGCCTATTGAATTCAGAGAATTTAAACCAACTAAGTTTGTGATATCATCACCACTGATGGTAACACTTCCTTCTATATCTGAGCAATTCGGGTAATTTACTTGAAAACTGTCAATTTCGGCTTGTGAATTGAATGTGATTCCATCTGGTAGACAAGATTGTGAGGAAACTTTTGTCTGAATGAGGAATACAATTATTATTAGAAAAGATATTTTTTTCATATTTTGTTATTTTAGTTAATGATTTTTTTTTAAAATGTTTGTAACTTTTTATTTATCGTGTGTGATATACTTCATTTACTAATTTTCTTTTGTTTCACTATTATTCAAACCTGCCTGCCGTCGGCAGGTTTACTAATTCTCAGCTATGCATTACTAACAGTAGCATACACTATCAATTATTGTGCTCAGAGTTCTCATATTAGCTCACCTGCTATCTATCACAAATATACAAATACTAATCTACTATGCTACAAATAAATTAGATAATTATTTACTTTCTTAATACAAGCCTAGCGAGCATTTAACGAAGCACAACGCGAGCTTAGATTGCTAATATTACCCATATCCTTATTTTCCTTTGCGCCTCTGCGCCTTTGCGAGAAATATTCCCCACATCAACTATAACAACCTTCACAACCATAATCCAATATTTTCTTCAAAATAAGGACATTATTTTCCCCTAAATGCAATTAACTAACAGAACGTTCAAAATTGCGCAATAATGAAGAAGATTCACAAAAAGAAGCTTAAGGGCTATACCCTTAACGAATTACTTGTAGTACTAATCATAATAGGAGTATTAATACTCATGGTACTACCAAGCCTATTGCCCTTAATAACTAAAGCTAAAAGTACTGAAGCACAGATGCAGCTAGGTCATCTTCATATGTTGGAGAAAAGTCATTTCTATACACATTCTCGTTATAGCAATGATATGATAGAGCTCGGTTTTGAACAAGCCAGTACCATTGATGAAGGAGGAAAAGCAAACTACCTAATTGAAATTATTGAATCAGACAATACAACTTTTCTTGCGCGAGCTACTGCCGTTGTTGATTTTGATGGTGACGGTGTATACAACGTATGGGAAATTGATCAGGAAAAAAACCTACTGGAAGTATTAAAAGATTAGATATGGGAGGCATAACACTTATAACTGTAGGTATCTTGTTAGTTATTAGTTATGAGGATTTTACTTACCGGCTAATACATTGGTATTATTTTCCTCTTGTTGCTGGATTACTCTTGCTACAAAAAGTCCAGCAAGAACAACTATACGCAAGTATGATAAACATAGGTGTGAATCTACTAATAATTATATTCATGTTACTCATGACTACCTTAATCTATAGTGCTCGTAGAGGAAAATTAGTACTAATTATTGATAATGCAATTGGTAAAGCAGATATTTTAGTATTTATTATATTGTGTATTTCATTATCACCAATAAATCTTGTTTTGTTCATGCTACTATCTTTTCTAGTAGCCATACTGTTTCAGATTCTTACATATCCATTTACAAATAATGCTAGGTATATTCCTTTAGCAGGGATAATAAGTACTCTGTTATCCGTTGCATTAATTTTACAAGAAAAGTATCCATTCATAAACCTTACAAATGATTTTCAAACTCTTGGAGCAATCGGTCATATCTATTTCTAAGTTTCTGGCATTATGAATGAGATTAAAATAAATATAGAATTACAACAACTTATTACATCCGAACAGGCATGGCATTATAGTATAATCCCAAAAGAAGAAAATTCTGGTAATATTGTATTCTTTACTACCAAAGAAAATGCAATTGTTATCGAGGATGAGATGGAACTTATTTTTGGCAGTTCAGTACAATACAGTTTTGTATGTAATGAATCTATTAAACATGCACTATCAAGGTATTATCATTCCAACAACGGTAGCGGAAAACAAATTCAACAACTTAATAATAAGGATGTTGATGGCTTTTTAGGTAGGATAATCAATGAGGCGCATCAAGCTCGCTCAAGTGATATTCACATCGAGCCCATGAAGGAAAAATGCAGAATACGCATACGTATTGATGGTAAACTGATTGAAAAATATAAACTGAACCTAAAAGAATACCCTGGATTACTCAATAAAATTAAAGTAAAATCAAATCTTGATATTGCCGAAAAGCGATTGCCACAAGATGGTCGTATGGCTCACCATACCAATAATTCTAAATTTGATATACGCGTTTCAACGCTTCCCTCTATTTATGGTGAAAAAATTGTTATGAGATTGCTAAGTAATGATACTACCGAAATTAATATTAATAGTCTTGGATTTAATGAAAATCAACTCAGCGATTATTTAGCAGGTATTAAAAGAAATCAAGGCATTATACTTATTAGTGGACCCACAGGGTCAGGTAAAACTACTACTTTATATGCAACTCTTAAAATCCTAAATAAGGAGGATACAAATATATTAACTATAGAAGACCCCGTGGAGTATACAATTGACGGTATTAATCAGGTTGCACTAAAAGAGGGGATAGGCTTAACATTTGCAAAAGCGCTTCGTACATTTTTACGTCAGGATCCTGATATCATTATGCTAGGTGAGATTAGAGATGTAGATACTGCACAAATGGCAATACGAGCTGCACTTACAGGTCACCTTGTTCTTTCCACTGTGCATACGAATTCAGCATGGGGCACAATTAGTCGTCTAATTGACATGGGAGTACCAGCATACAACCTTGCAGACACTCTTGTTTTATCGGTTGCACAGAGGTTAATAAGGTTACTATGTCCTCATTGCAAATCAGAAGATGCTAATGTTGAAGAAAGGGTATCTTCTAATTTATGGAGTAGACTTCACAAACAAACTGTTTACAAAGCCGTTGGATGCAATCAATGTCATTACACAGGCTTTAAAGGTCGTAAGGCCTTGTATGAAGTATTACCAGTAGATAAAGCTTTGGGCAAGCTAATTAAACAGCAAACTTCTGACATTGATAATTATTTAAAAACAATGGGCATAATTACCATACCAAAACTAGCACTTAATGCAGTTATATCTGGTGACACAAGTATTGACGAGGCAATTCCACTTATTCTTGCTGATGATTCAATCA
Source organism: Bacteroidota bacterium (assembly GCA_045267845.1). GTDB lineage: Bacteria > Bacteroidota > Bacteroidia > Bacteroidales > F082. The sequence continues at coordinate 7,687 of JASFZK010000041.1, forward strand.
TATGATATATATACAATTAATAATAGCAAAAGCATGATTAACCTTAAGGGTAGTATATCTCCAAAGTCAATTTCCATTATATTATTTGGGGAAAATAATACAATAAATATTATACCAAATATTTGGTATATTTCTATTTTTTTTGTGCTTTTTCTATTTTTTGTAATCAATCCTTTACATGGGCAGGATCGAATAGAACTCATAAAAAAGCAACTTAATGAAATGGATTCCATTTCGCCTGGCTTAAATGAGAACGTATCATTTACCGTAAGTGATATTTCTATTCAAGAGCTAATTCGTAATCTGGCAAACTTAAATAAGTTAAATATTACAATAGCCCCTTCCATTCAAATAATGGTAACAAATAGTTTTTCCGAAGTGCCTGCCAAAGAATTAATACTTTTTTTATGTAAACAATACAGCTTGCAATTAGAAATAACAGGCTCCATTATTTCAATATCGAAATACATAGAACCGCAACAACCCATGTTACCATATATACCAAAAATACCTAAGATAAAATATACTGCGAGTACTAATGAGTTATCGTTAGATTTAAAAAATGATTCACTCTATTTGGTAACAAAAGAAATCACTTTGCAATCAGGCAAAAATGTAATTTTTACACCAGGACTACAAGACAAGAAAGTAAGTGCATATATTGATGCATCACCATTTAATATATCTCTTAATAAATTTGCTCTTGCAAATAATATGGAGGTAGCTGAGGAAGATGGCTTTTATGTACTAAGCACCAAGCAAATTGAGGTTAATAATAAATCAACTCATAATAAAAAAGGAGTTCGTAATACAAGTAATAAGGATGTTATTTTTGAGTACACCGCATCAAATAAAGATAATATCTCAATAGTTGCCATTAATACTTCCATAAATGACATTATTATTGAAATCTCCAATGCAATTGGAGTTGAATATTTCATCTATTCTGATTTATCTGAAGAACGTACTGTTAGGGCAAATAACATAGGATATACTGAGTTGCTTATTAATCTATTAAATGGGTCAGCAGCTACATTTAAAATTGTTGAAGGTATTTATCTAATTGGCGAAAGAAATATTGAAAAATTAAGATCTACAAAAGTAATTCAACTGAAATCCAGAACAGTTGTAGATATTATTTCCATTATTCCTTCCAAACTATCGGAAGATATTGAAATCAAGGAGTTTCCAGACCTAAATAGCTTAATTATAAGTGGTTCATCATGGGCTATTGATGAGTTACAGGCTTTTATTACAGACATTGATAAGGTTGTGCCCGTCATTTTAATAGAAGTAATGATTGTAGACTCCAGGTCTAATTTCTCTGTCTCAACAGGTATTAATGCTGGCATAAGTGACGGACCTATTGAAACAGGCGGCACAATTCTTCCCGGAGTTGATTTTACCTTAAGTGCCGCATCCATAAACAAACTAATAGGAAGCTTCGAAGGTTTTGGCTGGTTTAATTTAGGTAAAGTTACACCAAATTTTTATCTTTCAATAAAAGCACTCGAGAGTAATGGATTGGTAAAAGTAAGATCAACACCAAAACTTTCAACACTTAACGGTCACGAAGCTACTATTACTATTGGTAATACTGAGTACTATCTGGAGGAAACAAATAGCGTAATTGGTACTCAGAACCCACAAAATATACAATCACAACACTATAAGCCTGTTAAAGTAGATTTCACTTTAAAGATAAATCCAATAGTATCAGGGAATGAACAAATTACTTTAGACATTTTAGTTGAACAATCTGACTTTACTGCACGCATAAGTAAAGAAGCTCCACCTGGAAATATCTCACGAAGCTTTACTTCTCTAATTAGAATAAAAAATGGTGAAATGGTCTTACTTGGTGGTTTGGAAGAAAAGAAAATAAGTGAATCAAGCAGCGGTATTCCGTTTCTCAGTCGAATACCTATTATTAAATGGTTGTTTTCAAGCAGAATAAAAGAAAATTCATTTGATAAACTTAACGTATTTATCAGAGCTACAATAATTTATTGAGTATGAATATCAAAACAATAATAGGGCTTAATAGTATAGTTGGTATCGAAGTGAACTTCATATCCGAAACAGTTGTACATTATTATGCAGTTTTGGTGAGTATTAGCAAAGGTAAGCTCAAAATGGAATCAATTGAGACAGAGAGTCATAGTTTCGAACAATTGCAAGATAAGATTCCGCAAAAAACTCCAGTTTGCTTGGCTCTTACAGGGAAAGGAGTTTTAGTAAAACAATATGAACAAAATGATAACGCAAATGAAGTATCCATATTAAACAGTGTTTTCCCCTTTGCTAAACCCAACGAATTCACATTCAATAATTATAATAATGAAAATAGCTTCTCATGGGCGGCAGTCGTTCGGAATGAACAAATCACCAATATATCAGACTTATTTGTTAAAGCTGGAATAAATATCCTTGATATTTTTATTGGACCCATGATACTCAATCATATCTTATCATTCGTTGATAACTCCGAGTCTAATATCACAACCTCAGCCTATAAAATTGAAATTAGTGAGAATAATATTATCAGCATAAATAAAAGGCTAGGGGAGGATCATGTCTATAAAGTATCTGAGAAAGAAATTCATGGAAGAGAGCTTCTCCCATTTGCTGCTGCCTTTACATTTTTAGTTATTAATAACAAAAAGTGCCTAAGCAAATTAATTAGCATTAAAACTCAGTCAACTGAATACTTGTTAGACAAAGTAGTTTCCCTTTTTACAAAGGTAAGTATTGGTCTACTATTCGTTTTGTTGTTATCAAGTTTTTTCATATACAGTCATTATGATAATAAAATAAATTCAGTTAATCAGGATGTGTTTAAAAATAGATCACTACTAAATAAAAAAAAGAAGCTTAGTATTGAGTTAAAAGAGAAACAGATACTACTGGCACGCACAGGATTAGATACTGAATCGCATTTATCAAATTATGCTGATATCATAGCTTCCATACGACCCAAGAATATGACGTTTCTTGAAATGACAATTAATCCTGTCGAGATTAATCAGTATAAAAAAAACCTGATTATCAAAAAAAATACAATTCGGATATTAGGTAGCTCCAATTCAAGTCTGCAAATTAATAATTGGATTATTAAACTATCCAAACTCAAATTTATAAAAACAGCAGAGCTTATTGACTTAAAGTATTCTGCTGATAAAAAAGCTACAGTATTCGAATTAGAAATAATAATAATTAGTTGAATGATATTATCTGGTAAAATAAAAAAGAAAATTCTATACGTTAGTTTAGCAACTTGCCTGACTCTTATTATGAGTTACCAGTTGTCCTTCAAAAAAACAATTGCCTTGTATAATGATTATCAAGTCATGCTCAATGAAAAAAACCAGTCAGTTAATCTTCCTCATCAAATTTCAATACTGCAATCTAAACTTAATGATATTTCAGGTACAATAGAGTCATCAAAAGAGGGGCAAAGTATTAATAAAAGAAACCTGATCATTGATATGATTAGTAATTATTGTGATACACATTCACTAATAATTAGTGAACTAAACCCACCCATAATAAAAGTGGAGAGTAGTTTTACAATAGAAACTAATGTAATAAAAACAGAAGGCTCTTTTAATAATTTACTTAAGCTCATTAATAATCTGGAAAAAGAGAAATCTTTTGGAAAAGTAATATCCATAAAGTTTGCTACGTACTTAAATAGAAAGCTAAAGAAGAAAGTACTTTTTAGTGAAATTTATATTCAAAACATAACTAAACAAAAACAATGAGATACTGGCCACTTTACGTTTTAATTGTAACAATTGCCATAACAAGCTGTAGTGATATATTTGAAGAGGATATTTCAACTGAAACAGTAGTTTTATTATCACCACACAATAATATAGAAACAACATTAAGTACACAAACTTTCTGGTGGGATTATGTTGCTGATGCAGACTTTTATCAACTACAAGTAGTTATGCCCGACTTTAACGAAACTGAAAGGTTAATGCTGGATACATTACTTTCAAAGAATCAGTTTATATTCAACCTTAGCCCTAACAGTTATGAGTGGCGTGTACGAGCTCTCAATTCAGGATATTCAACCGATTATACTTCGTATAATCTTACCATCGATTCAACGCTCGACCTGTCTAATGAACTTGTTATTCTCAGAACTCCCATACAATACGACACAACAAATTTAATTTCTCCATATTATTCATGGAATAAACTATATAATGCAGATGAATATAACTTAAGAGTAATGTTTGATGGTTCGCCAATTATTGATACCATAATGTCAAATAATAGTATCACAATTCTGTTGGAAGATGGACAAGGTGCTTACTCATGGTCCGTTAAGGCTATTAATGAATTTTCACAAACTGCTTATAATCAAAGGGAGTACTTTTTAGATTTATCTATTCCACTACCACGTACTCTATTCAGTCCATTGGATCAATCAGTTATTCAGGATTCTATAGTACAATGTGTGTGGAACTCACCCCCAATTGTTGGTTCATCAGAATATGACTCTCTGTATATCTATCGTGACCAAAGTATGACAAATATTGTGTTATTAGCAAAAGTCGAAAATGAACAGTTTGATGTTGAATTAGATAATGGATGGTATTTTTGGCGCGTTAGAGGAATTGATAAAGCTGGCAACCGTGGTGACTATAGTGTTTTATGGTCATTTGAAATAATAAGTAAATGAAAAATATCAAATTAATAAGGTTATTGTTACCAATCACATTGTTAGTTTGGGCATTTATAATGTATAGAATATTTACTGTTGTTGTAGTTGATGATGACAAAGTAATTGTGAAAAATCAAACCATAACTAAAATTCAAAATCAAAATATCCAAGAAGATACTTTTGCTCTATTGGTTAATTATCCTGACCCTTTTCTTACAAGGAGAAAAGTTTATTCTACTAAACATAATTCAAATACCATTTCACGAAGAAAAAATATAAAAAAGAAAAAAAATGAGCCCCATTGGCCAAATATTACATATTTGGGTGTGCTTCAAAATAGTAACAGTGGCATTTATTCGGCGAGCCTGATTATCAATGGTAAAAATGTGATACTTTCAGTTGGGAAAAAGAGTCTTGGGATTCAATTAACACAAGTATGTTCAGATTCAGTTCAACTATTGTACGAGAACCATACTAAAAATATTAAAATGCAAAACTAATATGAATAAATCAAATCATTTGCAAGTCAGTTTATTCTTACTATTGATACTTCTTAGCAATATTGCATATTGTCAATCCGATTATTTTCACAACGAAACAAGATGGGTAAGTATTGAAACTAAACTTGGTGAACAACGTTTTGAGGTAATCACAGATAAGAATACTCAAAAAGCAAACATAAGTTTGCAATATTCTTGGTACAATAAAGGAATTATAAACATAACTCAAGGATATTATGATAGTTATTTACTCAATGGAGAATATTTGCAATTTGATATTATAACTAATAACTTAATCAAAAAAGGCAATCACAAGCAAGGACTAAAAACTGGAACTTGGATGTTCTGGTATAAAAATGGCTTTTTGTCTAGTATTGAAAACTGGAAAAAAGGAGTAAAAAGCGGGAAATTCATAACATATAATCCTAACAAGCAAATAATACTAATATCCAACTATAAAAACAATTTATTGCATGGGTGGTATACTCAATATGAAAGTGGAGTAATAGTAAACAAAATAAAGTATAAGAAAGGTGTTATATATGAAGGTGGTTTTCTTGGTATAAAGAATATCAAAAATATATTTCCTAAGGATACCAGTAATGAGTCTAATAATAAAGTAGAAATAGACCAGGATAATAATGAAGAAGACAAAAACTAAAATAAAGGGCTCAGTACTTGCTTTTACCACATTTGTTTTAATTGCCATAACAATTATAATAAGCACTATTTTCCTCCAAGCTGGTATCATCACCTATTATCAGGCAAATGTAATAGTTGAAAGTAATGTTATTACCGATATTAATATAGGAATTAACTATGTACTTTACAGTTTAAACTCCAATCAAAATTCAGATGTTGATTTAGTAGACCTTCTAAATGATCCACTCAATCCTGTTATCACACACAGTTCAAGGTGGGGGTTTCTTCAGATAGTTGGCGCTAAAAAGAGAACAGCCAAAAGAACAATTGAAAAAAATGGTTTTGTTGGATTTAAAAATACCACAGAAAATAATTATAGTTTATATCTAGTTGATGCAGGATCTCCACTTAGCTTATGTGGGTCAACTAGAATTAAAGGTAATGCATATTTACCTCTTCAGGGTGTAAAAAAAGGATATCTTGGTAATAATCCTTACAATGGTGATAAGCTTGTATATGGTAACATTTTAAAGAGTAATTCTACAATGCCTGATGTATTCCGAAATACCATAGACTCAATAAATAATTATTTTAATATCAGTTTAATAAGTATGCCGAAAGTATTTATTAGCATTGGTGATGCTGATAACAACTTCTTTAATTCATTTAATAACCACACAAAAATAATCTATGATGAGTCTCCAATACATCTTAGTAATTTCATTTGTAGAGGTAATTATTTAATTGAATCAGTAACATCTGTATCATTAGATAGTACCGTAAAAATTGAGGATGTAATAATTAAAGCTCCATACATTGAAATATTAGAGGGGTTTAAAGGCACTGTTCAGTGTATCGCAAGCGATTCAATATTCATTGATAAAAATTGCCACCTAATTTACCCTTCCGTTCTTTCAATTATTGTTCAACCACAATCAGATGGTTTTAAAAGTATGGTAATATCAGATTCGAGTACAATTGAGGGCCTCCTATTTGTGGCTGCAACAAACCAAACAAAGGAAACTACCTTGCTAACACTAAAAGGAGGCGCAACCATAATTGGCCAAGTTTTCTGTAATGGCCTTTTTGAAGCTAAAGGAAAAGTAATTGGTAATACAGTTTGTCGACGTACCATATTATTCACACCATCATCCGTACACAATAATCATTTATTAAATGCTAAATTTATCACGAATACAAATAATCATTTTTTAAATATTTTACCTGGTATTATCAACAAAGGGCGAAAAGATATTATTAAATGGATATGAAAAATACAAGATTAATAGGAGGTACATTAATTGAATCTGTTACAGCTATGACCTTGGTTCTATTAATCACAGCATTGGTTTTTTCTTTTTTTGTAAAGATAAACACAACTAGTGTATTAGGGTTAGAACTTGAGGCTTTTCTTACTGCTAAACTAATTATTAACAATACCAAAAAAAACCAAAGTTATCATGATGATGAATGGGAATCTTCAAAATTCAGTATTAAAAAAAAAGTAATTGTACTAAATGAGCAGAGTAGAGTATATTATGTGATTGTGGAAATTAAAGATCATAAAAAAAGAAATGTCATAATATACAAAACAATAATTGTTGATCACTTATACCAATAATAACTAAACTGCATGAAACAACTTGTGGGATTTACTTTAACTGAAATTATTATTTCTCTTGCCATAAGCTCCTTGGTGGTTCTTTCAGGACTTTCAGTTTATTATATTAGCTACAGTAATTCAATTAATTTCTACAAATCTGCAAATAAAAAAATTGAATTACTTCATTTGTTAACTCAACTGCAAAATGATTTTGAGTATTGCGAATCTGCCATCGCCAATGGAAATACGTTATCCCTTATTTTCATCGACAATAGTGTTGATTATAAATTTAGTGATAGTATGGTTATAATTAACAGCTCCCATTTTACAGATACTCTGACAATCGTAGTTTCTGAATTGGAATTCACTTTCGACAATAAACAAGTAGTTACAGGATTGGTAAATCAGTTGCTATTCTCAACTGTTCATAATAATATGACTAATAAAATATTCATCATGAAAAAATATGCTGCCAATAAATATCCCTAATTTAGTACTTTTGAGAAAACTATTAATTTTGGAGTGGGTAATAAAAAAGCATCAAAGACAAGGCTTTCGAAGCTTTTGAAACCAGGGAGTCCCGACAGTATCGTCGTGATAACTGTTTCAAAAGCGAGAATAACGCTGTATTTGACGTTTTATTATAGCCACTATTTAAAATATACTATGTAAAGAAGGAACATAAACACTGCAATAGAAATTATGAATAGCAAATAGAATAATTTAATATTACTAACACCACCCAATAGCTTTTTGTTATTACTCCTCTTAACTACCTTGTTACGCGATGCTTCATGCAGTAGTTTATTAAAATTCATTAATTCGTCATCATTAAACTGTCCCTGCACTTTTTTAAATAATTCAAACTCTTCATACAACTTACTATCACTCAGTAACTCACTTTCAAACGCTATTTTATCCTCTTCACTTATATCAGCATTTGTATATTGATAAATCAAATCAAAATAGTTCAATTCTTTCATCTTCTACAATTATATTTTTAAGTTCCGGGTCACTTTTTATACTATCAATCAAACGTTTTAAACACTTGTACTTTCTACTAATTGCATATTCCTTATTCTTAAAGCCAAGTTTAATCGCAATTTCGGCAGCAGGTGTTTTTTTAAAATGTAAAATTAATACCTGCTGACATTTATCACTCAGGCAATTGAAATGCTTGAAAAATAATTGTGTGAAATCATTCTCAAAACTAACATCAAAGGTACTTTCAAAAATCATGTGTTGCTCAAAACTATCAATATAATTAATTTTATCATAACTCTTTCTTCTTAACTGATTAAGCCATAGCTTTTTACAAATAGCAATAAAGTAGGTGCTAAAACTACATGTCAAATATAGTTCCTCTTTTCGTATTTTTTCAAAAAGAACAATCATTGCTTCCTGAAAGATATCCTCAGCACTTGATTCATCACCACTGTTTTTCACAACATATCTTTTTACAACATGTAATAGCTGATGGTAGATATATTGAATAATCTCTTTATTGCTATTTCTTATGCCGTTAACTATCTCATCATTCTTGTACTTTTTGAATTGCCCATTCATAATTCATTGTTTATAAATAATTCATTGATGTTTTATATACTTGGAATAATTAATTTCTGTTAGCAATAACCATATTCAGAGATTCAATAAGTGTATTATCTGTGTCGTTTATGAGCTCTCATATTGGTAATTCGAATTATTAATCAAAGGAAAACATTAGGAAATATTTTTAGGTACTTCAAATAGAATAGTATATTCGTCTTAAGAATAATTTATTCTAAAACAGAATATCTGCTATAATCCAACTTTCGCCAATAAAGTTTCCGACTTCTTGCCAATGTCATTATTAGGACTAATACTTATTGTAAAATAATTAATTAGAATTATTATGTATAGTACCATTAACTACTTACACATCAGTATATAGTGATATTACATATGATATAATACATAAACAAAACTACCATATATGGTAGGTGCAATACTCCCTTTTTCCTACCTTGTTTACTGTATATAAATAGATTTTCTTTGGCGGTTCTAAAGGAGAATAAAGGATAACATAAGTTGAGATAATATAATTAGATTAATTATTCAACCAAAAAGCAAGCAAGAATATCTAGCATTAAAAAGTGCTGGATAAACTATCAAGACCAATTAATTATGAAAGTACAAGCAAAAATGAAAATTGGGAGGAAAATTAGAATTATCCGTGAAATTCGCGGATATACTCAAGAGTATTTAGCTATTCAACTCGAAATCTCTCAAACAGCCTACAGCAGGATTGAAAATGAAACTGTAAAACTTGACTTGGTTAAATTAGAAGGGATAGCTGAAATACTTGAGCTCGACTTAATAAGCCTATTAAGCTTTGATATGAGCAAATTTAATCAACTACTGCGACCAAATGATTTTGTTGTCAATTCAAATAATACCAATATCTTATCTGATATTACAGGCCGATTAGTACAACTTGAAAAAAAAATTGAAAACATCCAGTCCGTAATTTGTATTCAGTAATTATGTCAATTAAACATTATCAATTTACAATTAACCATTTACAATTAGTATTGGTACTACAAAATACTCAAATCTAACTTTTGCACCACAATAACATCAAAAATAAAATGCAGTTGCTTTTTTAGTTAAATCCCAGTAAAGTGTGGCTGCATAGTGCCGTGTTTTTTAAAACACTATGCAGCCACACTGTAATATATCTGTAAGCAGTATTACTTCCTTAATTCTTAATTTTCCTGTAGTTGGTTTTTCAGGCTCCCGTAATCCTACATACCAGGCAGGCAGTTCAGTTTCTTTTTTTCTACCTTATCTAAGTTGCTACTCAGGTACAATTGGTGTTGGCTGTGCAAACGGTGTTGATGATATAGTACGGTCATATTTTCCTCAATCAAGGGTTTTCAAAGTACAGCCACCCATAAACCGTAAGGCTTTTGCACTTCGTTCCACACGCCTTGTTAAGTGGGTGCATTCATCAAAGGGTTTGTTAGTAGCTTTCCCATTTTCTGCTAGTCCCAAAAGCGTTGTTCCTTCAACAACATTTCATGGTTATGGTTCGGGCACATGGGGTTCAATTGCCTTGGCTATCGGTATTGGCTCGCCTGTTTTAGTTTTTGTACATTCTCCCTCTGGTAGTACATTTTCAGCACCACAAATATTAGCAAGTCACTTTGTTTTATTGGGCTTTTGTTTAGGTGGTTATTGGTGGTTGGCTTATTAAGTTAATAATTAACCATTTATCATTAACAACTAACAATTATCCATTAACAATTAGCGTTGGTAATGGCAAATAGCCTAAATCCAACTTTTACATCACAAAAGCACTATAAATAAATTGCAGATAGGTATTTAGCTAAATGCCAACAAACGAGTTAATTGCATTTTTTGTAGTCGAGTTTCCCTACCCAAAAAAGTAGTACTCGCCCCTCCATTTTTTGCTATTGACACGCGTTGAAATTGTATTTAGATTTAACAAAGGAAAACATATTAAATAAATCTAATTAGTAAATCATATAAACAACATTTTCAATTTAATAAAATAAATATTAAAGATTTGAAAACTAAGACAAATAATATTAATCTAAACTATTACACCTCAAGTTTGTATTCAAAAATAATTTATGATTCACGCAATTGTAATTCACCTTAAACTACCACGCATAATACATAAACCAAACCCATAATCTAATTTTAACCTTTCTAAATAAATAATAATGAAAAAATTAACTATTTTAATTGCTATTATGATTTTTGTAATGGCTAACAATATTAATGCGCAACAAAATTATCAAAAGTGGGTGGTTCCAACAAACTATCTAAGCAGTGAATACATACCATATCAACTTACTTTTACTGCAGATGGTATTGAATATTTAGAATTGACTCATCAAGATATACCTGATCCAGGTCCAAGTTACTGTTATTTCTCTGCAGGTGGGTACGATGATAATTATGACCGGCTTTTTTATGTATTAGGTGAAAACTACTTCTATGGTACATCTAATGATAACTGGATAAACCCGTATGAAGGATTATATCCTGAATACCAAATAATTAAGAAACCTCAAAGCAATAATGAGTATTTCTCATTCTTTTCAAGAAATGTAGATCATCATGCAAGACATTTCTACTATAATATAATTACATATGATTACCAGAATAGTGAACCAAACTTTGGCAGTCCTACTCAAGTAAGTCCTGGTACTGATTTTGATTATGGTTTCTCAGCTTTTGCTATTACCAAGGAATCAAATAATGAACGTTTTTTATTTCAAGCTGCAACTGAAGCAGATGGAGGAGTTGCCAATCTAAGCAAATGGACTATAAGTTCTAATGGTCTATCGTCAAAAATAACTATTGTAGATGCAGATCACCAAGATTTAGTAAATTCTGACTTTGATGCATATAATCTTGAAATAAAGCCTATTACTGACAATTTAACAGATGAAATAATTGCATGGATTCATGGTGATAATGAAAACAATGTAGAGCAGATTATTGTTGTTGTTGATGGAACCCCTCTAGTTATTGACTTAGAGCTTGGTCGCATTGGAGGCATTGAGTTTTCCAATTATGAAGATAATATGCTTTACGTTTCCACAACAAATGGTGGAATCGTTAAAATCGATTACACAAGTTATCAAAATACTTCTGACATCATTGTAGTCCCAAATGCTCCATCTAATGATTACGGTAGAACCTTTTTACAAACTGCGCCTGATGGACATATATATGGTGTTTCAAACGATGGAACAAAACTTGGCGTAATTTATCAGTATGATGATGATAATCAAACAGAAGGCACATTTGAATCCGATGTATTTACTTTTCTTAATGGTACTGTGGCTACTTTTAGGATATTTATCGTTGATAATACTAATCTCAATTACTTCATCTTGCCTGAGAATAGTGATGTATACATACCAATGGTAGCTGAAGCCTGGCCAACTGAAGTGTCGTGCCCAGGATACTCTGATGGCAGTGTAATAATCCCTGTAAGTGGTGGTGTAGCTCCGTACTCAATTAGTAGCCCCCAAAATATTCAGTTTTCTTGGAATGAAGACGAACAGTATTTCTATGCTACTGGACTAGCTGAAGGTACTTACTATTATACTATTTCTGATGAATATGGTAGTTTAGAAGGTACCTTTACAATAGGTGTTGATTTTAGTGATTATACTTATTTGGAACATAAGCTGTTTACATCAAACGTTGAGTGGAATGATGACATTGTATCGTTTGCTAAAGGCTTTACACTTGAAGAGGGTATTACTCTAACATTCAATAATACTACAATATTGATGGGACCTGATGCTAGTATTTATATAAAGGCTGGTACTGTTGAAGATTTGCCAAATAATATACCAGGCGTTGATGGAGCTAAGATGATACTTAACCATACTACATTAACTCATCATGCAGATTGTAATATCACATGGCATGGCATTCAAGTTTGGGGCATTACTAATCAGTCACAATTTACTGGACCAGATGGTTTTATGTATCAAGGTGAACTAAAAATTGAAAATGGTTCAATTATAAAAAATGCTCGTAATGCTATAACTACACATAATCCTGATAATTTTAATTCACATGGTGGTATAGTTTCAGCAGAAAATAGTAACTTTGAGAACAATATACGATCAGTTGAAATAATGCAGTACGAAAACTTTAACCCATATAGTACAGATATAAAATTACCATACTTAAGTAGGTTTAAAGGTTGTAATTTTGAAATTAATGACAATTACTTATTTAATACGGAGATGTATGCACATGTTAGTTTATGGGATGTGTACGGAATAAACTTTTTTGGATGTGGTTTTTACAATAATAATACTTCATATCAAAATACCGGTACTGGTATACTTTCTCTTGATGCTGGGTACTCATTATTAGAGTATTGTACCAACACCTCACAGCCTTGTAATGATATAATTATAAATGAGTTTCATAATTTGTATAAAGGTATACATGCAGGTAATAGCTCGTCAAATAACATTATTTATGTGAATAATGCCGATTTTATAAATAATAGCATTGGGGTTTACATATCTACAGTAAACAATGCCATTATAATAAATAGTAATTTTGAGGTTGGTTATAATGAAGGCGACAAAGCTGCATGTGGTGAACTGGCATCGGGTTTTGGCATTGATATACATGAGTCAATTGGCTTTGTTTTTGAAAACAACGATTTCGAAAAGTATGAGTTTGCACCAAATGATACATATACTGGGATACGTGTATATGAGTGCCCCTCACCTCATGATATTATTTACAAAAATACTTTTGATGGGCTGAGTTTTGGAAACTATGCCGAAGGTACGAATCGAAAGTATCGAAATGATGATCAATCAGGTGTTGAATATCAATGTAATACCAATACAAACAATGCTGTTGATTTTATTGTTACAGCTGAGGAAACTGAGGATGCTATGATTCGGACAGACCACGGAACTGAAGAAACGGCATCGGGCAACACATTTTCACCAAATGCAAAATGGCATTTTCGTAATGAGGGTACACAAACAATTAACTGGTTTTATGATCAGTATAATAGCAATGAGTTCCCCGAATACGTGTATACCTTAGATCCAATTTATTTTCATGCATATACCAGCACTAATACTGCAACATGCCCTGATAATCATGGAGGAAGTAGTGGTGAAATAAAATTATCGGCAATAGAACGCCAACAGATAGAATTGGATTACGCCCAGGCATCAAGCGACTATACTGCAGTAAGTTCACTTTACGAATCACTTGTTGATGGAGGTAATACAGATGCAGAATTAAATGAGATTGTAATCGCACAGCCCGATGACATGTGGACATTAAGGTCATCTCTACTTGGTGACTCTCCACATCTTTCACAAGAAGTGTTGCGCCAAATGGCCAACCGTACAGATGTATTTCCAGACGATATACTTCTAGAAATACTATCTGCCAACCCCGATGAACTTAAGAAAGACACTTTGCTCAATTATCTTGAGCTAAAAGAGAACCCTTTACCTTTATATATGATAGATATATTGAGGCAGGTTGCCAATGGTGTTTCGTACAAAACGGTGTTAAAACGGCAAATGGCGGGTTATTTTGGCGAAAAAACACAAGCAGCACAGGATATTGTACACAGTATTTTGAGTGACTCGGTTATAGATCAGGATGATTACCGTAACTGGCTTGACAATATAGGAAGTATTAACACAGACAAACAAATAGTTGCCTCATACCTTGCAGATAATGATACAGCAAGTGCAATGACATTGCTGAACATAATACCTTCAATTTATGGACTTGAGGGTATCGATCTCGCCAATTTCAATATTTATCATACTATAGTTCAGATGCAGATAGACTGGAGAAATACTGGCACAAGCATTTTCAATATTGACAGTACGGATATCTTGATATTGAATTCACTTGCGCAAAATAACAATGGAACATACAACGAGCTAGCAAGGAACATACTTGTCTTTACTAATGATGAACAATTTTGCTATTGTGTACACCAAAATGACAGCTCTTATTTTAAATCAGCGGGCACAACAATGGAGCACTTCATTCTCGCTTATGGTCCTGAAATAAGCGTAGAGACAAATCCCGTGTCAACATATGCCGCATTCAATTATATTTTGAGACATAAAGGTGACATAGGAAGACTTGAAGTCTCTGATATGTCAGGAAGGATAATTCACCAAAGTAATATTACAGGCAAAAAAGGCCAATACATTTGGGATACAAGAACAATTAAGTCGGGTGTTTATATTTTTACGCTATTTTCCAATGGTCTATCAAAATCAGGTAAAATCATTATTAAATAAGTGTTATGTCTATTTAGTGGGTGTTGCATGAAAATAAAATTTGTAACACCCATTTAAACTATTAAACTGTACGTATGAAGAAATTATTTACAACTTTTTTGATTTTAATAATAATAACTTTCCCTCATTATACATTTGCGCAAATTGAAGATATCGCATGGCAAGAGTGTTTTGGAACCTATGAATATGATAAAACAATGTGCATATCAAAATTCAACAAAGGATATTTGTTGGGTATTCATATTGAAGATGATACTACATACATATCAAACTATCATGGCAAAGGTGAGATATGGATTGTTAATATTGACAGTATTGGCAATGTGCTTTGGGAAAAATGTTTCGGAGGAAGCGAGGGAGAAAGTCCTAAAAAAATAATACCAATTAATCAAAATAGTGTATATTTATATAATATATCATATTCAACAGACGGTGATGTCCAAAACGGAAAAGATGCCTCTTTTTGGATAGTTAAAATTGATTCTTTGGGTAATATCCTTTGGGAGAACAGCTATGGAAATCGCTCATGTGACGATCGTGATGCCTTGTTAATGCCTGATGGTGGCTTGTTAATAATGGGAAGGATAATGTATGCAGGTATAGATGTTAGCACTCATTATGGTGCAAACGACATTTGGATGTGTAGGATTGATTCTATTGGCAATATATTATGGGAGAAGACCTTTGGCAACACTGGCCTTGACAATGCAGGTAAAATAAAGTTAACATCCAACAATACAATACTTATGGCAGGAGGACATTACACTACAGGTGGGATGATCCAGTGCCCAGATTTGGGAACAGATGGAGCAGATGTTTGGATTGTTGAGATTAACCTAAAAGGGGAAGTGCTTAACCAGTGGTGCTATGGGGGCAGTCACAACGACCTTGCCTACGATATTATCGAAATAGAGGACGGTTATGTCTTTGTAGGTAGTACTAATTCCAATGATGGTGATGTAAGCGGTTTTCATGGAATACCAGGGGATGTACCTTCAACTGATATTTGGGTTTGTAAAATTGATTTTCTGGGCAATTTGATTTGGCAAAAATGCTTGGGAGGTAGTAAATCGGAATACCCAAAATACATAACACAGTCAGAAGATGAAGGATTTGTGATAATAAGCAACACTTCATCACAGGATGGAGATATATCACATAATAATTCCTTTGTCGGAGTACGTGATGTTTGGGTCGTAAAAATTGACAGCATAGGCGAACTGCAATGGGAGTATTGTTATGGAGGATTGGGTGATGAATCATTGTTGGGAACACACACAGTAACAAAAAATACTGAAAGCAGTTTCACTCTTGCTGTTGAAGCAAGGGGTGTATCAGAAGATGTGGAATGTGAGGTGGTTAATCCAGATCCTTTTAACAGGCATCCATATTCTTGGATAATTAACATAAAAGACTGCTCCCAATACCAACCTGCAACTCCACAAAAACCAATCGGTAAAGATTACTTTTGTGTAAATACAGATAGTGTTACAACATATGTTACACAAGTTGCACAGGGGGCATGGTATTACGAATGGCAGTTAGCACCAGATGAAGCTGGTACATTAGTTATTGATAGTATTACAGTACAAATACACTGGAGCCCAACATATGAAGGACAAGCTACAATAAAAGTACGTAGTGATAATGATTGTGGTACAAGTGCATGGAGTGATAGTTTTATTATACAAACGTATATTTGTTTAGGTACAGAAGAAAATAATACAAATAACCACTTTTTAAGCATTTACCCAAACCCTGCAAGTAGTACACTAACTGTTAATTACAATAAACCTGTACACAAAACACCAACAACAATCGAAATATTTAATATTTATGGCACGGTTGTAACTACACAAAATATGGAAGCACAAAAGCAAAAAACAGTATTAGATATTTCAAGGCTTGCAGCTGGTTTATACTTTGTAAGAGTTATTGAAGATGATATTTTAATTGGTGTAAAAAAGGTAGTGGTGGAGTAATATGTTTATTTTTATTTTATGAAGATATTATGTGATATCATAGTCCAAATCCTGTAATCCATCATGCTTAGAATTATACTTGAGATAGTATGACATTTAAAATTATTACCTCAAGACCTTGGAGTTGTGGTTTTTATTAAAGCACAGCATAATTATCCAATGAATCATTTGAGAGTACAAAAATATCTATAATAAAATAGATTAGTATTAAAACTAATTTTTATGAAATACATAGGAATAATAGTCTTTGTCATAGTTGCTAACCTTACTTTTTCTCAGAGCTATTTTAACGAACGATTTAACTTTCAGTATCCATGGGAATTTGATGGATCCGTAAATGCCATTGAAATCAGTGACGGGTATATTGTTAATGGTGCTACAGGCGATTCATTAGCTTCATTTTGGCACAGGCTTGCAATTGCTAAAGTAGATTTTGAAGGAAATTTGCTGTGGACTAAGACATGGGGTGACACAATATCCAGATATTTCTTCGCCGACAGAGGGTCTTTAATTTCATCTAATAATGCATACTATTCAACCGGTAGCAAAAAAACTAATTTCAATAATGATATTAGTTATAGTGAATCCTTTTTAACAAAATACAATAGTAGTTTTGATACTCTTTGGACTAGTTATTTTAGCAAAGTAAATGCACCTTATGATACAGTCTATATCTGCAGAAACTTCATAGATACTGATGATGGTTTTATATTTACTGGAACATTCCAAAGGGATGAATACCAAACTATAGGTACATTTTTAATCAAAACAGATACATTAGGAAACAAAATATGGGAAAGAATATTTACCGACAGTACCCATTACATACATGGAGTAAGCATTATTCAAACTAGTGATGGAGGATATGCTATTGGTAATTACCGATGGGTATTAGGCCCCTATGGTGTAAGCATTGGTGACCCATATATAATTAAAACAGATAACCTTGGTAATGTTGAATGGGAGCTTAATGTTGGTGGACCCTATCAGGATGGAAGTGCAATTTTATGCAATTCACCTAGTGGTAAAATAATTTGTGCCTCACGTATTGATGTGGATTCCATATATTATGATATATATAAATCACGGGTACAATTGCTTGAGATATCTAACAATGGAATCATTGTTGCGCAAAATCAATACTGTGATCCGTTAATTCATAGAACAGTTACTAATATAAAAAGTACACAAACAAATGGTTACATTGTTTCTGGTAAAACAAATGAAACAGATTTTGAAACAGAACCATTTACTATGGGTTATTTATTAAGAGTTGATTCTTCATATGATAGTATTTGGTACCGTCAATATGGTATATGCATGGGTGCTGATAGTCATAATACACTCTATGATGTCTTACCAACTTCCGATGGTGGATTTCTTGGGGCAGGCTATTGTTTGCCAGTTTTACCTGATACCGGAACTCAGGATGTTTGGATTATAAAAGTAGATAGTATGGGTTGTACAACTCCATGGGATTGTTGGGTAAATACTGAAGAAATAGAAAATGATAACAATCATTCAGAAGTCTCTGTTTATCCTAATCCCACCAAATCAGTATTAAACATTGATTTTCAATTAGTGATAGGTATTAAAAATGTAACAATTGAGCTATTCAGCATAAACGGCAAACCTATTATGAGGCTTAATAACCTAAAACACAACAATAAGATTGATGTTTCAGAACTAAATTCAGGAATATACATTTACATAATTACTTCAAATAAGTATGTTAAAACAGGTAAAATATTGGTTTCTAAGTAATAATACTTTTCAATTATCACAAATTTACATAGCCAAAATGTCTATAATCACATGTTACTGAGGTCTTGCACAAAGCAAATAAGGAAGCATAATTTGTACTTATTGAAACTTGAATGTCTATAATCCCTACTTTGTAGTAGTTTATATCTATACAGATAGTCTTTGCTATTCTCTCCACATACTTCATCTCAATGACTTGTAAAGTTTAAGACGGTAACAAGAAACAACCCAAACCCAACTTTTATACCCCCGTAAAACCAAAAATAAAATGCACACATTAGTTTAACTAACTACCTGTATTTGGCATACATACATATTTAACAACACCATTTTCCTACCCAACCAAGTAGTACTCACCCCTCCATTTTTTGCTATTGACATGTATATAAATAGGCTATATATTTGAATCACTAGTAAATTGATATCAGTTTATTTTGGTCCTAGTATTAAATGTGATCTATAAACCGACAAATTATTAAACAAAATGATAATAAGTGGATATACCGGGCATATTGTGCCACCTGTACCGGACATATTGTGCCACTGAAAACAGATGTAATTTCAAGACCAAATTTACACATTAATTTATAAG
>JASFZK010000042.1:0-4666 GCA_045267845.1 Bacteroidota bacterium
GGACGTGCCCCTATAATTGTCACTATTTTAATCATAGTTATATTACTGTAATTCAAACTATTCAATCATAATATTAAATAATAAATCATCAATATTCAATTCTCAATTAAATCATCGATTCGTCAGCGAAACTAAAATAATTATCACTACCGACAATAATATGATCCAAAACTCCTATCTCTAACGTTCGCCCTGCATTGGAAATTGTTTTCGTAAGCTTAATATCACTATCACTAGGCGTTATATTATTCGATGGATGGTTATGTGCCAAAATTATTGATGAACAATTATTCTCCAGAGCTAGTTTGAAAATCTTCTTTGGATCGGCTATGGTGCCTGAAAGACCTCCTTCGCTAATATTTATTTTTTTAATTATTTGGTTTGCTCTATCAAGAAGTAGAATCCAGAACTCTTCATAATTTTTATCACTTAACTCCGCATAAAACACATCATATGCATCTTTGCTCGATTTTATTTTATTTGTTTTTTTAATAACGTCATCAGCTCGTCGTCGTCTTCCTATTTCAAGTGCCGCTATTATTGAGATTGCTTTTGCAGTACCAATACCATTGAAACTACAAAGCTCTTTTACACTTAGCATTGATAGTTCTGCAAGGTTGTTGTCGACTTTGTTTAATATGCGTTTTGAAAGCTCTACTGCCGATTCTTCTCTATTACCCGACCCAATTAGTATTGCAATCAACTCAGCTTTACTTAATTGCCCTTTACCTTTTATCAGTAACTTCTCACGTGGCCTATCATCTTCGGCCCATCGACTAATTGGCAAGTTGTTTTTCATGAGGTTTGTTGTTAATTGTATCCACAAAGTTAACAACTTTTTTGTGTGCACACGAAAGCACAACTACAACCTTTAATTGTTATTTTATTTTTTTAATAATTAATTATGATGGAATAAATACAAGGTTGCTTTTTTTGTGGAACCATATAAACAAAAAAAATCCCGATGCGTTAACATCGGGATTCCACTTTTCTATTTTTTTTGCACTGCTATTACAAACTATTTGCATGATTTGTAATACCAGATTTGATATTACCAGCCTTATTTTTATGAATAACTCCTTTTTTCGCAAGTCTGTCAACCATTTCATAAAGTTTAGGTAATGAATCAGCAGCCTCTTTTTTGTCAGTTAATGATCTAAATTGTCTAACTGCATTTCGCATTGTCTTTGCAAAATAACGATTACGTAGAGTTCTAACTTCTGTTTGTCTGATTCTCTTAATTGCTGATTGATGATTAGCCATATTGTATTCCGTTTTAAGATATGTTATTTTCGGGCTGCAAAAATAGATAAATATTTAATATAAAAAAATATTTGATGTTTATTTAATGTAAAAGTCGTGAAAAAGCTGTATTAGAGTTGTTAAATTCAATTAATTATTAATTTACCGACCAATACCGGTTCTTTTTTCTCAATAATTCTGTCAATTATTACATCATAAAAACTATTTGTTTTAAGGCCAGTACTTTCTATAATAATAGGGAGGTAGTGTTCGCCATATCCTGTGGCAAACCCATCATCATTTATCTTTTGAACAAGAACACGTTGTTGTTTACCAATAAATTTATTACGATGATTAAGCCTTGTTTTTTCCGAAAGTATTCTTACAATTTCACTCCTTCTGTTTTTTTCCTTCTCATCAATATGGTCAGGAAGCCTTTCTGCACGTGTGCCAGTTCTTATGGAATATTTAAATGTGTGAATATGAGCAAATCCAATTTTCTCAGCAAGGTCAACTGTTTCCTGGAAATTTTCCTCAGTCTCTCCGGGGAATCCAACAATAATATCCGTTGTAAGACTGAAATCTGGGTATAGCTCCTCAAGTTTATCAGACATCTTTTTGAATAACTTTGCGGTGTACATACGTCTCATCTTCAAAAGTATATCTTCCGATCCACTTTGTAAACAAATGTGCATATGTGGTGCAAGTTTAGGATGTTTAAATAGTCTGAAAAAGCTATCAGTATAACCATCGGGCTCAATTGATGAAATACGAATTCTAAAGTCGCCTGGAATCTCAAGCATTTGCTCAACAAGCGATTCAAAATCGGTTCCATCGTGACTGTACCTTCCAATATTAACACCTGTTATTATAATTTCCTTAAACCCAAATTCAACAACTTTTCTAATATTTTCAAGTACATCATCCACAGGTCTACTTGTGGCCCTTCCTCGTACCTTTGGTATTATGCAAAAAGTACAATAATTATCACAGCCATCCTGTATCTTTATGAAACTTCTTGTATGGAATGTTTTTTTAGCTGGCTCGTAATTAAATAAGTCCTTTTCATATTGGTCAACATTAACTAATTCTCCATTAAAATGGGCTTCAACAACATTTAGTACTGATGTTTTATGTTCGTTATCAACAACATAATCAATATTTTCAGTTTTTTCAAGCTGCTCTTTATAGTTCGTAGCCATACAGCCAGTAACTATTGTAATACCATTGTCGTTTTTTCGTTTTGCCTGATTTATTACTCTACGCGATTTTTGATCACTCATGCTGGTAACGGTACAAGTATTAATCACATACACATCAGCTTTGTCGTCAAAGTCAACTAATTCATAATCTTTTTTTATGAACTCAGATGCGAGTGAGTCAGTTTCAAAAAGGTTGAGTCGACAGCCTAGAGTTTTAAAAGCAATTTTTTTACTCATTATAATATGTCTTTTTTGTCAATCATTTCACCCTCAATGGATAGGGCTGCTGATGAAGTAATTTTAATATCCACAAATTTCCCCACCAAGCTATTATCATCCGATGCAAAGCGTGAAACAATTCTCCCTTCGGTATAAGCTGACAGGTATCCTGCTTTACGATCATTACCTCTAACAAGTACTTTAACAGTACTACCAATAAGATTTTGATTGTAAATTTGAGTGTATTTAATCATTTCAGAGGTAAGCTTATGATACCTTTCTTTCTTCTCATCCTTCGAAATATCATCTGCCCACCTTGAGCTTGTTGCGCCTGGTCGTGGTGAATATTGTGCAATATATGCCATGTTGTATTTGAATTCCTCCATAATTTTGCGAGTGTTCTCAAATTCCTCATTACTTTCACCAGTAAAGCCAACAATAATATCTGTAAAAAGAGTTGCTTGTGGAATTAATCTCCTGATAGTTGATACAATTTCACGATACTTTTGCATTGAGTGATTCCTGTTCATACGAACTAGTACTTTGTCATCACCCGATTGAACAGGCAAATGAATTTGTTTCGCTAAACAATCATATTTTGCAACCATCTCAATAATATCATCAGTCATATCACGAGGGTGTGGTGATGTAAAATACACCCAAAAGTCTTTACCCGACTCAATTCCATATTCACCAATTTTTTCTAAAAGTTTGGCAAAACTAATTTCATCTCCCTTTTTATCAATACCATATGAATTAACATTTTGGCCCAATATGGTAATTGATTTAAACCCTTTTTCAACCAAATTTCTTAACTCATTCAATATTTCAGATGATGGTCTCGAAACCTCGCGTCCACGCGTATAAGGAACAGCGCAATAAGTACAAAATTTATCGCAACCATTTTGTATTGGTATATAAGCCTCAACACCTGAGCCATATTTTGGTTCGATGTGCCAAAAATCTTCAATTCCAACTTCGGGTTTACGTAATAAATTGGTTGATTGTTGTTTTACTTCTGCGGGGTTTATTTTAAATTCAGCAGGGTTAGGGTTGCTGTCCTCATCAATACCATCAGTTAACTCAGGATAAAGTGATTGCATTCCGGCGGGAGTAACAATTCCGTACTGATTTATCATTTCGGGTAATTCGGGCAATTGACTCATGGTAAAAACCATGTCGAAAAGCTTTAAAAATTTCTCTTTATCTGCTGGAAGCACACAGCCCGAAACAAACGTAATAAGGCTTTTTTTATTCTTCCATTTATTCCATGTGCTAACCATGTTATAAACCTTATCGATACCTTTCTGACGTACCGAACAGGCAATAACACCAATCAAGTTTGCTTCCTCAGCCTTATCAGTAGGAACAAAACCAATATTTTCAAGTACCTTTTGAACTCGTTCGCCATCACTTATATTCATCTGACAACCAAGCTGTACAATATGATATTTCATTTAATAATAAATTAAACCTTAATACAATAACCCAAAACCAAAAAATTACGAAAACCCATAACTTTCAACCTACCTACGTCAGGCAGGCTTTATAAACTAAAAATAAACTTCAGCATGAAGCTGATCGTTAGGAATCCCCTTTACCTCAAGGAGATCCATGGCTTCTCTAATCATTTTAAAATTCCCGCAAAAATAGCAGATTGTATCTTTATCAAAGCTGTTCTGCTTAATATAATCGGTTACCCTACCACTAAAATCACCCGATTCGTCGCGCGAGGTACATGTAATATAATCTTCGCTATTGTAGGCCTCTTTCCCGTACGATTCTTCACCAACTCTAATTCCGTGAAGTATTTTATAGTTAAGATTTGGATAGCTGTTTACCATACTATGGAATGGCGCAATGCCTGTGCCACTTGCAATAAATAGGAATTTACCATTATCTATTTTTTCTTTATTCAGGCCAAAAAAACCAAGCGGTCCTTCCACATTCAGCATATCACCCGCGTTCAGGTCTTTAAGTCGTTTAGATACTTTTCCATCCGA
>JASFZK010000043.1:0-15115 GCA_045267845.1 Bacteroidota bacterium
ATGGCACAACATCAATCGGTATGAGTGGCACACATTAGTCCGGTAGAAGTGGCACAGTTACGCCGGTATGGGTGGCACAAGTTGGAATGGTTTATCCAGGCATTGAGCGTTTCAATGGCGTTTTTACGCTTTTCGTGTAATTCAGCTTGAACGTCACTAAATTCATTATCTGTTAATATGTGAGCTCTCCCAAGCCTCGAGCTATAGTCTGATCTTATTTTGCCAGCAGCATCCCGTGACAACTCATTCTGAATTGCATCCTTGCCTTTTGTAATTGAATTCAATTTTTGCATAAATTCCAAACTGAATTTCACCCATTTCAATTTCCATGGGAGCATCTCTTCGCCTAATTGAATTTTGGAAGTGGCAAGTAGATTTTCTGTTCTTTGTTGCAAAAGTGTAATATCCTCATTCGCTTCTTTCAATGCTTTGCCATAATTGAAATCGACCTTATCAAAAAGATCAAGCGTGCGAAGAAAATTACCACTCGTATCGGCAGCTGTCTGAATTAGCATATTCAAACCTAAACTACCTGTAAATTGATTCCTGAGATTGTCAAGTGCTTTATCACTTCCCCCTTTCATGAACACTTTGTTCAAGTCCATCATTATATCCTTAACCTGCCGTGCTTTACCTGTAACTTCATCATACATGTCCACCCCTGCGTTATGAAATGCTTTTACAGTAGACTCTTTAAATAAGTCTATAAATGCTGACTTGGTCATTGTAGCGGCCTCGTTGGCTTTTTCAGTTTTTACAGTGAACATTGTCATCAACTGGTTCGCAGAATTAAACGACTGCTTGGCAGAAGCTGCTGCACCTGCGTATATAGCCTGAAGTCGTGCCAATTCATCAAACGTAGTTGAGCCAACATTAACAGTTGCATAAGCTGATCTGTTAAACTCATCAAGTTTTTCAGCTCCAAAGCCATAATTAGCCATTGCTTTGCCAGTTCCCTCAATCCACTTATTAAAATCGGCTTGAAAAACATCAGCAAACTCACCTTGTTTACTAACTATCTGCTTTACTTCATAACCATATTTACCTGTTACTGACTGTATATCATAAAAACCTTTGGATGTTGCAAATGCATCAAATCCTTTTGAAGCAGATAATCCCAATACATCAGAATGTAAATCATTTATTTGATCTCTAGTTTTGTTAAGATTAAGGTTTTTGAGCTCTCGGAAAGTATTATTGAAACTTACTGCTTCATTAGTTGCGCTATTAAGCCCACCTGCCAAAAGAGCAAAGCCTCCAGCCGCCATAGTTAGCGGATTCCCTAAAACCCGAAGCCCAGAACTAAGTCCGGGTATTTCGGCAGCTGCACCTCGTAAGTTGGATTTGAGGGTAGATGTTTTTTTTGAAAGACTACCAAGCCCTGTTTCAGCTTTTAGGGCAGCACCATTAATTGATTTAAAAGTGCGACTCATGTAGTCTTTACCAATAATCTTGTAGTATATTTCCCGGGCGTTATTCTGCATGTTTCCTTTTTTTAAGAGTTATTTATGAGCGGCAAAAAGTTTACTTCTTATGCAAACGTAGTAATGAAATTATAGTCAGGATAAAACTTACCATTTTTCATAAGGATTGCATTATGTTCAGCATTTATTGCTTCAACTTTCAGTTGGAATAACCCATCACCAAATTCTTTAAAATTGTTCAATGCTTCACAAACTTTCTTAATTTCTTCAGCTAACCGAATTTGTTTTTTTGTTGTTACGAAGAATGAACAACTTTCTTCAAATTCTTTTACTGTAGTTTGGTTAATTACAACCTTATTTTCAAGTAATTCAAAATATTTCAAATCAAGCAAATTTCGACCGTTATGACTACTTTTTTCAATGAGAGTGTCTAAGGAGTTAATGATCTCAATTGGTATTGTAGGCACTTCTATTAAGTCCTTTAACTTTTCCTTACTCACATTGAAACCAAATACTTTTGGTTGCTCAGATTGACTAATTGCTTTATCTTTAAGATAATCTTCAATTACATTTTGAAGTGCTGGCACATTTGCCTCAAGTGGCTTGAAAACAAAAGCAGTAGAACTATTTGATGTTACTCGCTCTACTGTTTTTGTTTTGTTCACTATCACAATCAAATCACTAAATGTAATTTCCGTAACATCCCATTCTTTCAATCTAGAATAAAGGTCAGCAACATACTCAACCTGTTGCTCTATTGCGTTTTTGAATTCGGAAAAACGGCTTTTGTCTGTGTAAACTAATACTCTTTTCATTGTAATTATTTTATTAGTGTTTATAAATCAATTAATTAAAATTTGAAGGAGTTAGAGCGACTGTGAACAGGTTGCAACTAAACACATATCGCTCATAACTTACCTTCACTTTATAAAAACAAAACAGCTCCTGCACACACAATGGTGAATTTCAACATAAAACCAAGATGCCCGGAAACTGTTTTCATTGCAATTATATTTTTAGTGTTTATATTATGATTAAGCATATTCTTTAAATTCATTTAAAGAAGGCTGTTAGAGCGACTGTGAACAGGTTGCAACTAAACACATATCGCTCATAACTTGCCTTCACTCTCTAAAAACAAAACAGCCCCGCTCACACAATGGTGAATTTCAACATAAAACCAAGATGCCCGGAAACTGTTTTCATTTCTATATATTATGGTTTATCATATTTGTTACATATAAGTCCTGATACTCATTTATTTTTTTTACTAGATTCAATTTTTCATCATCTTTACTAGATGGAACACGGTTCATTAAAAACTTATCAAAGTCCATAAATACTTGCATTACAATTGATACGTTTATTACTCCTTCAGCTTCTTTTACAACTTTAAGGAGCTTTACAATCTGGTCAGTTTCTGCCGGGGTTTGTGTTCTTTCTTCATCAATTGCTTTTTGTCCTATTTCGGCAATTTGTCGCCATGTCATTTCAACTACCTTATCTTTGGTAACTGTCATTGCTGCTTTTAATTCACGCCATCCATATTTGTCTATCCAGCTTGATATTGTGTTTTCTGTTACACCAATATTCTCAGCAATTTTCTTCTGACTTAAATCTGAGTTTAAGTATAATATCTTTGCCTTTTCCCTTTTATGTTTATAGTTCATGTTAATATTGTAATTAAACCTTGTTTAAACTGTATTTAAACAGCCTTGATAATTGTCCAAGTTTGTTTTTGATGCATTGTAGCCAAATTTGTTTTTTACGCTTATGGGCTTTATTTCGCTTCCTCTTCCTGACCAGCTTTTCTTGTAGTTTAAATACCTGATAATAATTTCATCATTGGGCGAAACTGATTTAATTAAGTCAACTAAATGTGATATGAAATTAGGGTCAGCCCCCTCATTCATTTTGTCATTTACCTTGTGCCAGGACAAACCAAACATCTCATCCTTAAGCAAGCTTGGATCATTTGTTTTCACACTAAATAAAAGTCGGTTATTAAAAATGTTTTTAATCATAGTATTAATTACTGAAAGCGGTTTGAATATACTTATGAACTAGTCTTTCTACTTGTGTAACCAGCTTTGGCAGCTCTGCATATTTGTATTTGTTTAGTTT
Organism: Bacteroidota bacterium; assembly: GCA_045267845.1. GTDB lineage: Bacteria > Bacteroidota > Bacteroidia > Bacteroidales > F082. The sequence goes on from JASFZK010000043.1 coordinate 3,549, forward strand.
CTTGTGTAGGTAACCAAATTTGAGCATCCATCCATCAAGCCTATCAAAATCAATTATCATTTTCTTTTTTTCAGGACTGTACTTGGCATAACCATATTGATGAAACAATGACAGTACCCGTTTTCTCATCCTATCTCCTTTTTGAAAATCGTTTAAAGGTGCGCCTGTATCTCTGTGATGATTCTCCAGATTGTTAATCAAAGTGATTATCTCACTAGTTGACATATCAGAACTATTATGAGTTCTGCCATCAGTATAACTGGTAACAATATCATGACGCTGGTCGAAACTTCCAGTATCTTTTAACAGCTTGTAAAGCTTACGGTGTAGTTGGATTGAGTGATTCATATTTAGTATTTCTTTTCTTGTTTCCGTTCTTTCTTTGCATCACTAATAATCTTTTGAGCATAAGCATCAATCAGCTTTAAATCACCTTCAAGAAACAGTAACTTAACATCTTCAAATTGCTCTTTGCTATTATCTTTTAGTATTTGATAAAGCCACCGTTCAGAGATACTAAACACATAGCATATAAGGCTGTTTACTGCCTCAGAGTGAATTTTGTAACGGTGTAATTCCTCAAAATATATTAAGATTCGTTTTATCTTTGACTTACTTAATTCTGCTTTTAACATAGCTCAGCTTTGATTTTGGTTTTATTACGGATTTTTGCTTTTTCATCTATTAAATAATGATATAAGTAGTTTTCTAACTGAACTTGTGGGGTTTTGTGCCTATGAAAATAAAATGACCTCAGAAATGATACATCTTGTAAATGAATATCCTTCGAAACATAATAATCAAACATAATCTTTTCATCCATTATGTAATACTGAACTTTCCACCAGTTCCAAAACTGGGAATTTGTTGAGAGTATTTTTATTGATAACTGATCCAGTTTTATTGTTTCTTCCAGATAAACGTATGCTGAATTAAAAAGACATTCATTATAGAAGTTTATATCAGTATCAAGAAAGTTCAACAACTCATCACGGTTTTTTTCATGGCGTTCTTTCTGAGCGAGAGCATGAGTTTTGTAAAACTCAATTTTATTTGTAAAAGATTCAATATCACTAATATTCCATTTGGTTATTATTTCGTTACTATGGTTAACCTTTGTATGTTCAACATTAATAGAGCCACTATAATAACCTATACCGTTACTTCTTTTTGGACTGATATTACCTAGTTTTTTTGTAAGGTCTGAATACTCAAAAAAGAATTTGCCTTTGTACACCCCAAGTTTAATTACAATGTCATCTGCTGATTCGATAACTTGATCAAAAAATGAAGAACCAATAAAAGATAGCATAATATGACTTTTGTTATCGAGATCAGCTTTTATCAGCATCACCATAGCACTTTTACTAAACATGCCCACACCACTATCACATAAGTAAATTAGTGGTTGAAAGTCGTTCACCAGCTCAAGTTTGTTAAAAACGTCATATATGTTTGTATCTTTTTTATTCATCTGTACCAAGAGCTTTTTTTATTTGAAGCTCATCAAGTTGTAACTCGTGAAGAAGTACTGAAACACCTGTGTAACAACCGTTATCATTATATATGCCTCCTTCTGAAGAGGCAGAACCAGCCCTCGCAATAATTTCTATAAGAGCTCTTTGTATATCCCCCAATTCTATAGCTGGAGAATTGGTTTCAATTTCGATTATCAATTTGTTTTTTTCTATTCTTACCATATTATTTAAGGTGATTATACTGTGAGTATTAATTATTCATTCTCATTTTTACATTGCTAATTTGGTTTGTTAAGTGTCTGAAATTCCGTACTTTCCTTAATTCTTTGCTTTTTTCTAGGTCATTCAATCCATTAGCCTTACAAATGGCATCAATTTCAGCCCATGTAGGGCGGTTTAGACTTTGCCATGCTACAATACGGTCAAAAAACTCAGGCATGCCTTGAGATTGTTTTTGAACGGCTTTTTCAAGATTTGACTTGAAATATTCAACACCTGCAAGCAGTATCCCTGTGGATAAGTTGGTTTCGTCCCTTAAATCATGTAGGTACATTAACATAGTTTGATCAAGTTTACCAGCCTCATCAATAATCAATAATGAGTTAGGTCGCCTGTTAAACTCTTCCGTTATCCTTTCTATCATGTCGCCAATGGTTCCTGCATACAATACACCCATTTGCTTTAACAACTTTGCAAAGAAGCGTTTCGGTCTCATTGATTTTTTGGCTGTTAATAAATATACATTTCGTGTGCTTTTAAAATATTCCTGTAATGCTGTTGTTTTACCAGCACCTGTATAGCCCACTAAACAGGTCATTTTATGGCTTTTCTGGGTATCCGTACATAAATCCCACACAGTGTTGAAATTTGATGTTTTTACAAGCGCATGACAGTCAGGTGCAATAAAATTATGAATCCTGACAAGCATTTCATCTGCCAATAAACTCCAGTTTTCATTTTCAATATTGCTTAATGTTGCTGAACTAACTCCAATTATAGGAGCAGCTTCATTTTTGCTAATATCCTTAGTTCTACAAAACCTATTGATACCTTCCTTAATCTGTTCTTTTACTGCTATTTCCATGCTTTAATATTTAGTTTATGAAGTAATATTACTTTCACTTTTTTCAACAACTTCAAGAGTTGCTGCCTTTGTATTTAGATTATCATACTCATTAATTGGTTTGCCAAAATCTGGGTTTGTTAATGGGTTATCCTGAAATACTTCAGGAATATCATCCACCTGGTTAAAATCAAGATTCTTCATGTCTGAATATATTTCTATAAATACTTGTGATTCTGCATTATTGATAATTTCTTTACCTGCTGCCAAAGGGTTGATAGTGTGATAAAAGTTATCCTCACCACCCTCATTTGAAGCATTGACGGCTACACTTTTTAGCCGCTTATTTGCTGCTGTTTTAATAGATTTATGGTGTGATGAAGTCTTTATTATTTGGCTTATATCCTTTTCAGTTTGGTTTGCAGCCGAAAGATGTGGTGCAGCTTTTTGTTTAAATTCACCAATATATTTATCATTCAAATCAAATACATGAATCATGGATAGCTCTCTGTAATCATAATAAACCTTAACTTTTGTACCTGTTAATTCAAACCGCTTTTCGTGGTACGAAAGATCATAATAGTATTTTTGTTTCCTGATTTCTGTTTCAATTTCCATATTCCTGACTTTAATGGTTTTATTATGCCAGAACAGGAATGCAACTTGTTCGGGTCTCAACTCCGTTGCATTTGGTTTTGTGCATTCTGCAAATATTTGATTTGGGGATTTACCGCTTTTTCCAGGAGTAGCATTGAATATTGAAATTAGGATAACCATTGTTTTTTGAAGTTGTTCGGTTGAAGGTAGTCCTATCGTTTTCCTTACCTTTTCTAAATAACCACTATCTATCCGTTCGGTATCTACTTTTGATTTTATGCCACCTCCAAGGAATCCGGGAATAAGTCGTTGATACTTGTTTTGGTATGTCCTAAACCAGCGTTCTAGTTGGCTTTTGTCTTGTGAGTTCCCTACTTTTGCGTGCCTAACACGGCTTCCATTTAATTCTAATCTTTGTTTCAGGCTTTTAAACTCTTCGGTTTTTGATGCACTGGCATTATCATACACCCACTCATAAGGAACTAATCCTGCAATCTTGACAGACATTTCCATAGCTGCCAGTACATTATGCTTATCCTCACTTTGTGCCAGATCGAACCCTACTATTTTACCTGATTTTACGTCTTGAATTGGAAATATACTCAGTCTCTCTAATTTGTTTGTAATGGTATTCTTAGAAACAAACTGAATTTTTGTTCCATCCATATACCAAACATCACCAACATGTAGGGGTGCAGTTCTTCTACTGGAGGGTTGTACATGCTTATCAAACAATTCTTTGTTTCTGTGAAGCATGATAGTGTTTTTTACTCCTGGTCGCCTGTAATACGCGCTTACTGACTCCCCTGAAATATACTCATAAGGGTTTACCTGTCCAGAGCTTGTTTTGTTGTAATTTGCAATATCATTATTTACAAATTCTGTTATTTGCCCATAACTAAACATTCTTGAGTCACAAAGGTATTGCTCTATTTTTCCTGTAACAAAATCATTTAATTTATAGGGGTAAGTATTACCCTGCCTGCCATGTAAAATGGTTGCTTTTATGCCATTTTTCTTACAGTCAGTTATTTTTCTGCTAAATGATTTGTAATTAGACGTTTTGCTAATTCCAGAGAAGTCAAATTGTAAATAAACCTTATGAAGATCTTTTAGTTTTTTATTTTGATCCCTTAGTGTTATAATAGTATTAATTATTGCATGTAGTTTGCTATAACTGAAAACCATTTCGGCATTAAGGTTATATGCCTTGTGGTACTTTGTAACATATTTCATGTAATGATTGTTACAAGCATCATTTAATGCAATTTCAATTTCTTGTAATTTTTGGTTGGCTTTGGCTTTCTTTTCAGTCTCTTTGTTAACTATTGACTCTAATAATGTTTGGTTTTTTAATTGGTCTTCGCTTGGGAGTTTGTATTTTAACCGGGTTCTGAGTGGGATGGATTTGTAAAGAATATATACATACTTCTTTTTGAAGTTTTCCCATGAGCCATTATTTTTCTTTCTATATCTGGTTACACCTTTATCAATGGTTTTGTACGGTACTTCATGCTTTAATAAAAAAGCATAAGTAGCATACACATTACCATTTAATATATTAAGGCACATGTCCATTTTACTCAGTAATTTCGATACCTAACATTTTCACAGATTCTTTTGTTTCCTGAATATATTCATTAGCATATTGCACAAGTACACTGTAGAGCTTTCTGTTATCCTTACCATTTAAAAATTTTGTTACAGTAGCTTTGCTAACCCCTGCTCTTTTGGCTATTTCAGTTTTAAAACCACTCGGCAAATCTTTTGCCAACTCTTTTACCAGTTCAATTCTCATTGCTTTTAATGCACTAATTGTATTTTTATTTAGTCTCATACTTCAATAAATTATGTTACTTTTGTAAACTAATATCAAATAAACGACAATAATACAAAATATATTTGGTGTATGCGTAATATATTACGTATTTTTGTTAAAATATTTAGCGATGAAGGAAATAATAAGTCGATTAAAAGTATTTATCCACCATAAAGGCCTAAGTAATAATAAGTTCGCTGATAAGGTAAATTTATCTAGTGCCCAAATATCTCAAATGTTAAGTGGGAATCGAAGTTTCGGTATTGACAAACTTCTTAAAATATTTGAAGGGTTTCCTGAAATAAATGCAGAATGGTTAATTAAAGGTGAAGGCAATATGCTTATTGCTACTAATGAAGGAGAGTTGCCTGTAATTGCCAACAGTCAATTAAACTTACTACTAAGTAGAATGGAGAAATTTGATTCAATCAAAATGGCTAAACTTCTTTCAAGAGATGATATTTCATCTCAAGTTAAGGAGGCAATAGATAATGCTTATTCAAACGCCACCAAAGTAAAGATGCTTTATCTAGAATCATTGAATAGTGAAAAGCATTTTTCTTTACCAATATTTAAGACTTGGGAAATAAAAGGAATGCTCGATCATGTTAATGAAATTTACTACAGTTATATATGGTTAACCGAATTTAAAATTCAAAGTTATATTGAAAATGAAAATAACAGAATAGATATAAAAATGTATTTTAAAGACAATCACGAGCTTTATTCTAATTATAAATATTTTGCTGAATCCTTTGAGGCTCTACTTGGTGAAATATATAATTGTTTAAAGATATTTTCACAATATGACTCTCATGGTATTGTTCATTCATTCTTTAGAAAAGATGAAATCAAATCAGAGTAGTAGTTTAAGTATTCATTGTCATAAATGGGGGGTGTAACATGGGGGTGTAGATGGGGGTCTAAAATGGGGGTGTAGTAACTTTAAACATAATTATTATCATTTCCGAGCAATCAACAAGCTTAAATTATTTTAGTTAAAAACTGTTTAAATATTATATTTTTAAAACTGTCACCTAATACTGTCACCTAAACTGTCACCTAATCCAGTTTTGTTTTAATCTTGTTCCATTTATAAAATATTCGATGTTTCTATATATTTTAGTTAAAATGAGTTATTTACGCACTTTGTTATAACCCTTGCTTATTTACCTATCACTTACAGGCAGCGCAATACAAATAATAAGGCAATTTAGTTGTTATGGTCATACTGCTATCCAAATTAATATTACTTTTACGCATAATAATACAAGGTAAATCGTAGTGCAATCGTAAAAATCCACAAATTAAATTATTCTTAGACCCCCATCAAATAGCATATTAATGTTTGATATTCAGGCAATTTTGAGCAAATTATGCTTTTGCATGTTTCTACATTTTAAATTAACCCCCATACTTTGTTAATTAAAAGTTTACTCAATTTTTTAATAATTATATCTTCATTTTTAATGTTTTCAAGATTAATTTTCTTTTTCGGTCTAATTTCACATTCGTGTAATTTTTTGTTTACCTCATCGAGCTCAAGATTCTTTCTTACAAGAACAATATAAGACTCCCTTAGCTGTGTTAACCTCTTCCTGATAATAATTGTGAAATAAAAAGTAAGAACCAAAACTATTAAGACACCAACTATAGTAACAATAAGCTTGTGGCTCTTTTCTTTTTCTAACTTGTTTTTTGAAACCAACTCAACAATTTTGTTACGATTAATATAATAATCAGATTCTACTCGTAACTGTGCCAGCTTGTCTTCGTTTTTTTCAGAAATTAAATTAGCATAAGCACTATATGAAGAGTCAAGATATGCAACAGCCATTTCATAGTCGTTAATTGTAACGTATAAATTTGATAATTGCCTGAATAAATCAACGAAAAGGTTCTTATTATCAAGGATTTTATTAAGCCTAACAGCCTCAGTCAAACAAATTCGAGCCGAATCATATTTATGCATCTTTATGTAGCACGTGGCTAATCTTGTGTTGGCATGGTATTGCCAATTATAGGCATTTATTTCTTCTGCCTTCGCCTTAGCTCTCATTGCATATGTGTATGCTTGTTCAATACTATCAAGCATTAAATAAGTAGCACTAATTCCTAACAAAGTATAAACACTTCCATAAGGAGTATTAAATTTAGAATATTCTTTAGCCTTCAGCATATATTTGAGTGCAATTTCCGGAAAACCGGCACTGCGGTACGCATTACCTGTGTTTACCAAATTATTTTCAATACGTCCTTCAACTCCTGATTTCAAGGCTAGACTGTTAGCAAGATGAAAATACTCAAAGTATGAAGTGTCTGTTTCCAAAAATGCTGCCATTCTACCCATTTGTATTAATGAATAGGAAGCATCTGCAAGCTCATTGCGATTTATATATTGATGGTACAACATCTGACTAATTTCCAATGCTAATTGATAATCACCTAAATTTTCATAATTTTCGGCCACAAGACTTAAGTAATACGATGTAAGTATTGAATCTGATTGTATTACTGGCAAGTCGAGTACATGAAGTAGTACCTCATTCGATTTCTTTTTCTTACCACTATGACGATATGCGTTACCAAGATCGAAGTTTAATCGGGCATATACTTTTTCAAACTTTGACTGATCTGTTAGCTCAACCGCAGACTTAAGAGTTTCAATTGATAAATCATTAAATCCAAGATCTGTTTGTACCAATCCAATGTCATATAACAAGAAAACTTTTTGGGCATTATTAAGTCTATCCTTTCTGATCTTAAAATAGTCTAATACTTCGTTATAATATAATAGCAATGAATCTCTATCGTTTTGATTTTTTTTGTAATCCAGTTTTAATTCTTCTGGATTTTGTTCTAATCTTTCAATAGTTATAAATATATTCTCTTTTCTTAAATCAAGGGATACCTGTGAATAACAAGTTAAAAGAACAAAGAGAAAATAAAAGAATAGAATAACTGTAATAGTATTTTTTCTAATCATAATTTTTTTGTTGAAATTACTTGTCTTAAAGATTGAAATGATTCAATGGGTTATTTTAATTCTTTTAAAAATTATTAATGCTTTTAATTATTTGGTCTATTATAATTTAGTTGATAGTCACAAATGTAGCTGATTTAGGGTATTTATCCTTCGGCGTTAAACGTAATTTTACACAAACCATTGTTATTAACCCAGAGTTCAATCATACACCAAGAAGCTGTCTAAATTTCGTTTTTAGAATTTATTATCATGTATTTTTTGTCAGATCGAGGCATTTCTGAGACGCATAGCCGTAGCTATGGGTCGAAAAAATAACGATGAGATGGCAAAAAATACACATAATAAAACTGATGGATGAATTTTAGACAGCTTCTCAGGCTACTACTTTAATCTGTTGTTATTACATTCTGTAACATTTATGATTACATCTAATTACGGCTGTTCAACTTTTCTTGTTTTGGCAACCTTGATGTGTACGGATTCATAAATATGAACATGTAAAACTTGTTCTGCACTATATTCCTGACTTACATTTGTGTCACATTTTAATTTGATTTGGCACCATAATAAAAAATAGTTGATTATTAATTGAACACTCAAAAAAAACAGAATCATGAAAAATATATATATGTCATTTCATTTAATAATTACTGTTGTCACTATATTCTAAAAACCATGAAAATAATTTATCTTATTATTCCTATTGCAGTTACTATTGCAATTATTTTCAATTTATTAGATGATAATTCGCATGCAAAAAGAGAAAGCTATGAACAATTTATTCTGCAAAAGGCATCATTATTATCTGATAAAGCAACAAAGCACATAGATGGATTAAAAGCACCTGATGAACCTGACATGGCTGCATTTCAGGAGTATATTAAAACACTTGATCCTAAGTTGGGTTATGTGCCAAAAAAACGGCTACTCAGCGCATATAATTACACGTATACCATTGAACAGGAGCAAAAAAACTCAAGAAATTATGTACCATCACTAAACTGGACTGGATCAGGAGCAAACATGGGAGGCCGCACAAGAGCAATAATGTTCGATCCTAATGATGCCAACCATAATAAAGTGTGGGCTGGTGGTGTAACTGGTGGATTGTGGTACACCAACGATATAACTGATGTTAATTCGCAGTGGGTAGTAGTCGACGACTTTTGGAGCAATTTAGCAATTAGCTCCATCGCATACGATCCAAATAGTACTAATACATTTTATGTAGGAACAGGAGAAGCAGAAACAGCAAGAGTAACATATCGCGAGTCTTCTGGTTTGGGTGCTGGTATTTTTAAAACAACTGATGGTGGTGCTACTTGGGATTTATTGGCTTCAACCGAAGATTTTGAATATATCACAGATATTGAAATAGTTAACGAAAGTGGGACAAGTGCCATATATGCTTGCGTAGCTTCCGGAACATATGAAGGCCCTGATCATCAAAGTACACCAAGTGATGGCGTATACCGGTCAACTGATGGAGGAGCAAACTGGACCCAGGTATTACCAAATATTTCAGGAACAACAGAGCCTTACACACCTTCTGACATTGAGGTAACAGCCAATGGGCGTATTTTTATCGGAACTATGGAAAATATTGATGGTGATGGTGGTGCCACAATACTATTTTCTGATACAGGATTACCAGGTAGTTGGACTGTTTACAGTAATTATAATACACTTCTAAGTGGTGGTGGTTTAATTCCTGCTAGAACAATTATTGCAGTAGCACCATCCGACCCTAATAGAGTATATGCCCAATTTGCAGGTGGATCTGTTAATGGTTTTACATACTATAGCGGATACTACATTGCCAAATCAATTGATGCCGGTGCAAATTGGTCGTCGGTTAATATACCTGCTAGCAATTGGTCAACATTAGCTTGGCATGCATTTATGCTTCAGGTTGACCCTACTGACCCTGATAGGATATTTACAGGGGGACTTGATCTTTGGAATTCAAGCGATGCAGGAATTAATTGGACAAAAGTTTCTGATTGGCAACAAATGTATTATGGAGGAGGAGATGATTATGTTCATGCTGATCAACACAATATTCAATATAAAACTGGTGCTCCAAGTACTGCTGTTTTTACATGTGATGGCGGAGTGTTTTTAAGTAACACAAGTGGTCAGAATGTGCCAGTATTTATTGAGAGAAATCAAGGATACAATACATTGCAATACTATAGCGGAGCCATAAACCCCACTGCAGGATCAAATAATTTTTTAGCAGGTGCTCAAGATAATGGAACCATGTTATATAATGGTAGTCCTGTTGGTATTTCTGATATGATTTCTGGTGGCGACGGTGCCTATTGTTTTTGGGATGAAGATGAGTCTGGTATTTACATTACTTCATACCAGCGTAGTCGCTATCAAATATGGAATAATGGGTCTCAAGTGTATTATGATGATATTGCTACTGGTACTTTTATTAGTCCTGGTGATTACGATTATGACAACAATATATTGTACTCAAATGCAGTTGAGAGTTTTGGAAGTACTACAAATATACTTTATCGTTTAAGTGGTATTCCATCAACCAATTTAAGGGAAATCATTACCATTGGAACTAATTCAAATGTGCCATTTTCACACATAAAGTATTCACCCTATTCTCCTAGTGGTACATCAACATTATTTGTTGGTACCGAATCAGGAAAACTATACAAAGTAACCAATGCAGAGTCTTCGTCTTCAACAACTACCGAGATTGGCGATTCAAACTTTCCAACATCCTTTATATCTTGTGTGGCTATAGGATCTTCTGAAAATAATATATTAGTAACATTTTCAAATTATGGTGTATCATCGGTTTGGCTTACAGTTGATGGAGGTACTACATGGGAAGAAAAAGAATCAAATTTACCTGATATGCCAATACGATGGGCAATTTTTCATCCTGATAATAATGCTCAGGTTATGCTAGCCACAGAAATTGGAGTGTGGACAACAAATACTTTAAATGATGCTACACCTGATTGGGCGCCAGCAGTTACCGGCTTAGCTAACGTTAGAGTTGATATGTTGAAATTAAGAAAATCAGACAATACTGTACTGGCAGCAACACATGGCAGAGGAGTATTTACAACTGAATATGAATTGGAAGGTACAGTATCATTACCATATGCCGAAAATTTTGATTATGGTTTTGGCGACTGTGTTTCAAATAGTGTAACTGGAAGTTCAAAATACTGGTACTGGTCGAGCAGTAATCATTTTGCTGTGATGAATGGATATAATAGTGGTGAAATTGAAGAAGATTGGCTTATTCTGCCTCCGGTAAATCTTGATAATTATACAAATGAAATAATGCTATTTCATAATTACTATAATTATGGGTATAGTGATAATGATAATTATTTAAAATTACTCTATTCGGTTAATTATCCCGGTACAGGCGACCCAAATGGATATACTTGGAGTGAGTTGAGTTTTACCAAACCCAATACTGCGCAAACATGGGCTTCATCAGGAGTAATTGATTTATCATCCATATCAGGTACTGAAGTTTATCTTGCTTTTAAGTATAATTATAGCCCGGGTAAGTATAGGAAGTGGATTGTTGATAATCTTTATATGGGAGAAAGAACTCCCATTGATGTTACTTTTAAT
>JASFZK010000044.1:0-5203 GCA_045267845.1 Bacteroidota bacterium
AGATGGAACTCAGGAATTAACTATTCCTTTTGATGAAACTTCCATTGATGGAAGATCTCAATTCATATATACTTCAACAGAGCTACAAAATGCTGGTTTACAGTCGGGAGAAATAACAGGGCTAGTATTTGATGTAACTAGCGGAAGTGTTGAGCTATCACATTTTACCATTAGGATTAGTCATATATCAACAGATATGCTACCCACAGATTCGATAATAAGTGCTGGTTTGCAAACTGTATACCGAAGTAACACAACATTAAACACTAGTAATTCAACCATAAACTTTGCTTTTCCATTTTCATGGGATGGCTCACAAGATCTATTAATTGATATGAGTTACGAGGATCACAATGGATCAGTAATTATGCAAGCTGATCTATCGGGAACTAACCAGTCAATTTCATCTAGCAAACCTGATTACTTTTTTAATTTTGAAGGATGGGATGTTATAGACGTACCCAAAGAAGTGTTTAGTACGATAGATAGTGCAATTACTATTTCATTTTGGCAATACGGTAATCCTGATGTTCAGCCAATTAATTCATCAATTTTTGAGGCTGTAGATAGTTTGGGCAACCGCGTTTTAAATGCCCACCTGCCATGGAGCAATGGTAAAGTATATTGGGATGCAGGTTTTGATGGACCCGACCGTATTGTTGGTCAGGCCTCACCACACGAATATGAAGGACAATGGAATTTTTGGACTTTTATGAAAGATACCAAATCAAGCTATATGCAGATATTGCTAAATGGTAACCTTTGGTTTATTGGTAGTGGCAAAACAAAACTAATGAACAATATTGCTGAATTTAAAATAGGTGGAGCAATTACTTATGATGGTTATTACACTGGCATGATTGACGACTTTAGAATTTGGGATACCATACTTAGCTGGAGCGATATTGCTGAGTGGATGTATAAAGATATTGATGAAACGCACCCCATGTACAGTCATTTGAGAGCATATTACAAATTTAATTCAGGTGTAGGTTATACTGCTGTTGATAGCAGTCCAAATAATTTTATGGGCGCACAATTTGGCTATCCTGAATGGAAAAGTTACAAGGGAACTTCACGATTTAGAAATCCTTTGGAAGTCGCCACGCAGCCTCATTTGCTGATAGAAAATGGGAATTACAATGCTGCACTGCTAGATTCTACAGTGGTTATTGATACCATAGAACAAACTGCTGTAAATGTACTTTTATTTGATCCTCTTAATCCACCAGTTGCTACTGATACATTAACCGTATGGCAATCCTACTACAATAATTATGTTTATGACGAAGGTGGCAATGCAATTGACTCTACATTTGTAACACCAGACCAAACTTTATACCACGAAGACCTACCCTATTATGGAACTCCATTTGAAATACTTGTTCCTTGGGAAATTGGTCGTTTTATTACGCCTTACGGCAACAACCTTTCACTTGGTGATGATGGCTTTACATGGATTTATGATGTTACAGATTATATCAGTCTTCTGCGTGATTCAGTTCATATTACAGCCGGTAATTTTCAAGAATTACTAGATCTTGAGTTTCATATGATAGAGGGTACTCCTCCACGAGAACTGCTTAAATTAGAAAAAGTTTATTCAGGCTATTGGTATTTGGAAAACTTTGTGGAAGATGTACCACCCGATACCATTGCTTTATTACCAAATGCACAAACTTTTAAGGTAAGAACTAGAACATCAGGTCATTTGTTTAGTAACCCAACCAACTGTGCCGAGTTTTGTGCTAAGATACAAAGCTTAGAAGTTGATGGTGAACTGGTTGATGAGTGGCAAATATTACAAGAATGTTCAGATAATCCATTATACCCTCAAGGAGGAACATGGATTTATGATAGAGCTGGTTGGTGCCCCGGCATGAAAGTTAGCGAACAAGATATTGAAATAACCCCTTTTGTAACAGGTGATACTGTAATAATTGATTATAATACTCAGCACGACCAATATGGAACTTACTCACTTGAAGTGCATCTATTTTCGTTTGGATTACCAAATTTTGAGCTTGATGCATCGGTGGATGAAATTATCGCGCCAAATAATCTTAAAAGATATGGCAGATATAATCCATCAGCTTCAGCACCAATAATTAAGATCAGTAATTTGGGTAGTGAAACTCTTACTTCGTTGGATATTACTTATGGTCCTGAGGGAAAAGAAACCACATTTAACTGGACAGGAAACCTGGCCTTTACAGAACAAGAAGAAGTAACCCTTGAAGCATTTGTTTGGGAAGACTGGGAAGCCGGCGACGGTAGCTTCTCGGTACAATTATCAAACCCAAATGGGGGAAGTGATGAGAATACTGTGAACGACACATATTATTCGAATTATGAAATGCCATCGGTTTATCCAAATACAATTGTTATTCACTTCAAGACAAACAAAGCTGGGTATCAAAATAACTACGAAATTCTTACAAGCGATGGCGATCTGATTTTTGAGAAAGATGGCTTTGAAAATGAAACTCTTTATGTTGATACAGTTACCTTAATAAATGGTTGTTACGATTTTTACCTGTGGGACTCAGGCGACAATGGTATTTCATTTTGGGCAAATAGTCAAGGTAGTGGTTATATAAAATTTCTTGACCTTGAAGGAAATGGAATCCAATATTTTGGTGGTGATTTTGGTGACCGTATTTATAAGAGTTTTTATTCAGATATGTTTTTAAGAACATCATTGCATGGTTCTAATAGTGCAACATTTGATATAATTCCAAATCCCAATAATGGTAATTTCATTGTTTCATATGCTCTTGAAGATGATTCGGATGTAGAATTGATTTTTTACAATTCAAGCGGACAGGTAATTAAGCATATATCAAAATCGGGGTTATTAAATGATAAAATTAATGTATCACTAGATGGTGTTTCTGTGGGAGTTTATACATGCTTATTAAAAACTGCTACCACTACTACGTATAAGAAATTTGTTGTTGGTAATTAGTGGCTTAACTATAGATTAGCCAAGTATGCATATGTGATTTAAATACGCTTGTAACGAGGTTTCTTAGGTATTTTAAGTGTAGTTGTTTAGCGAGTATTACTTTGCGGAAGTGATTGGAGTGATAGCTTATTGAAATACTGATGTGATTTTTGTAAGTAAAACTAGACTGACGAAGGAAGACATGGGATTACTTTACAAAAATACAATCAGTATGAAATAACTACAAACGTAAAGCACGGTTACCTGCCGAAATATTTTCGTGGAGGCAGTGTAAGCCGCCCAAACAAACAGCAAAAAAACATAGATTTCTATTCACGTATTTTATGTAATTTAGCCTTGAAATTTCGACCCAATACTTCAATAATTTTATTCGAATTATGAAAAATAAAATCAAAACCACAATTACAGAATTATTAGGCATTGATTATCCCATTATTATGGCTCCGATGTTTTTGGTATCCAATGCTAAAATGACCATTGCTGCTTTAAATACAGGGATAACTGCCGCCATACCAGCGCTAAATTACCGTACCGATGCCGCTTTTAGAGAGGCAATTACCGAGATTAAAAACGCAACTGATAAGCCTTTTGGGATAAACCTGATTGTGAATAAATCGAATATTAAATATAAAAAGCAACTGGATACTTGCGTGGACATGAAAGTTGATTTTATAATTACATCGTTGGGCAATCCGAAGGAAGTAATTGCAAAATGTAAACCCGCAGGCATAAAGGTATTTTGTGACGTTGTTGATTTAAAATTTGCCTTGAAAGTTGCCGACCTTGGAGCTGATGCTGTAATTGCAGTAAGTGCACAAGCAGGTGGCCATTCAGGTACCTTAAAGCAAGAAGTGCTTATACCTATGTTAGTTGAAAAACTCGATATTCCGGTAATTTCGGCAGGAGGTATTGCAACAAGCGATCAGTTAAAAAATGCACTTAAATTGGGCGCTGAAGCTGTTTCTATTGGCACCATATTTATTGCCACGCCGGAAGCAGGAGTTAGTGATGACTATAAAAATGCGCTTGTTGAATATGGGGCGAAAGATATAATTATGACCAGCAATATTTCGGGGACGCCAATTACGGTAATTAATACTCCCTACATGCAAAAATCTGGAAATAAGCAAAGTACGCTTTCTAAACTACTAAAAAAGAATAAGTGGCTGAAGAAATACATAAAAATGTTCATCATGTTTAAAGGCATGAAAGCAATTGAAAATGCCGCTAACAATGCAACTTATAAAACTGTGTGGGTTGCTGGGCCAAGTATTGAACATATAACAGCCATTAAACCAGTTAGTGAAGTTGTTAAGGGACTTGTAGAATAGGATTGAGAATTATAATTAAAGTGGCTATGGATTATAATGACTTTTCATTAACAATAGTTCGTTAAGTTTTTGTTTCTCGCTAAGGCGCAAAGGCTTGATTGTCAGGACAATGCTGATTTAGTACGAAATTTATAAGAGCCTGACTAAGTGAATATTATAGAACCTTAACGAACTATTGATTAATACTACTGGTTTAACTTGATAAATCACTATATCTCAACTACGATTTTGGTAGGGTAAAATAAAACAAACTTCCTTTTCCAACCTCACTCTCAACACCAACATGGCCTCCTAATCTGTGTGCAATTCGTCGTACAATAGACAAGCCAAGTCCGTGTCCTTCTATTTTCGCCTGATGTAACCTTTCGAATTGCTGGAATAACAATTTCTGATTTTCATCGGTTATCCCAATGCCTTTATCGCGCACCCAGAAGCGAACCATTTCAATATTATTATCAGAGGTAATAATATCAGCCCCTATTTGTATTTCGGGCGACTCACCACCATATTTAATCGCATTGTTAATATAATTTACCCATATTTCTTCAACCCAAGGGGCGTATCCAATTGCTTCGGGCCATGAAGCAGGGTGAATTATTTTGACGTCAAACTGACTTACATCATCCGACAAACGTTTAATTGTTTCACCAACAATATCCTTCATATCAAGCTTTTCGGATGGTGCCTCGGCTTTACGTACATTTGTTAGTAACAGTAAACTATTTAAAATTTGAAGCGTCTTATTACCACTATTGAGTATGTGGGTTAAAAATTCGAGAGATTCTTCTTTGGGCATAAAGCCGTAACTATCTTTCAAAATTTCGGCAAATCCAATTATAGAACCAAGGGGAGTACGCAAATCATGAGCAACTGTATGAGCAAAAGCGTCTAACTCTTCGTTACG
>JASFZK010000045.1:0-4050 GCA_045267845.1 Bacteroidota bacterium
GCCTAATTCAATGCCTCTTAAGCCCATTAATACTTGATAAGCATTATTTTCATCACCAGCAATGTGACTGTTGGGGTGTAAAATGACCTTATTATTGTTCTTAGATTCAGCCACCACCTTCAATGCAACCAATTGAGCAGCAATGCCCTTATGAAAGAATAAAGCCTTTTCCTTACCCAATAGTTTTGCCACTCGATGTTCTAGCTTGTCAATCAATGGCCCTTGATTGTAACCATCTGCCTTTTCCTTCACATATTGTGACTGGCTCATAACATCTAACCAATGTTGATGCGTTTGAGTTTTGACATTTAGTTTTCTAAGGTTTTTTGACATTAATGTTATTTTCGTTGTAGCTATTTAGCGTGTTTTAAAAAATACTGAAAAAACTCATATGGGTAGTTGGCTTTAGCCAACCAGTCTAAATAAAACTATAAAAATCATGTTGACTAAAGTCAACTACCCTAAAAACATCATTTTAATGAAAAAACTCGATATTTTTTTGTATTTTTAGTTAATTTTTACATATTTACAAATACGCTGAATAATTACTTTTCGTTTAAATCAATATTATAAACAGCTGACAATAAATTAACAATAAAAAGAAGTATTGGACAATTTTAAGCTCAATAATTTATTATGAATGATTTTAATTTAATTTTAAATATAACAGTATTCTAAATTAATATTACGTTGACAATACAAGCATAGGCTGTTAAATTGTTAAAATTCAATTAACCCATAGGGGAGTTTATAAAATGAAAAGAAGATATCTACAATTTTGCCTGACCTCAATATTTTTATTGATATCAATTTCAGTAAATTCAGCTATTCAGGTTGACACTTTTTTAAGAACTTTAGGTGTTCAAAATCTAGCCATCGCTGATGGTCTGATTGCTGGCACAACAGCAAATAATGGCACCGCAACTGCACTTCCTAATTTTGTTGATTATTGGAATACGGTTGGCACTTCGGGCCATTTTATGATCAATTCAGCATTTCCTGGTACTATAACGAATTTTCTTGCTCTACATGCCACTTGTCCATTAGTTATTCCAGTAACAGGTGCTTATACATTTGGAACTAACAATGATGATGGTGCTCGATTAAAGATAGATGCAACAACTGTTATATTAGATGATACGTTACATGGACCAACAGACTTTTTTGGTACTATTACATTAACAGCGGGATTTCATAATTTGGATTTAGTTTTTTTTGATAATGGAGGCGGTGCTGCTATAGAACTTTTTGCCGCTCCTGGGACTTTTGCTGCTTTTGATCCAAGTATGAGATTAGTTGGTGACACAACTAATGGTGGTTTAATATGTAATACTGGAGCCGCTCAAGTAGATGTTTCAATTACAAATACCGATGGTGTAACAACAGCTACACCTGGATCTTCTCTTACTTACACTATTGTTGCCAACAATGCCGGCCCTAATAATGACCCAGCCGTGACAGTTGCAGATACTTTTCCAACTGGTTTAACTTGTACTTATACCAGTGTCGCAGCTGGCGGTGCAACTGGCAATACTGCTGGCGCAGGTAATCTTGCAGAAACTTTGAATATGCCAATTGGCAGCTCGGTCACCTATACAGCGATTTGTAATATTCCCTCTAGTGCTACTGGAACATTAATAAATACAGCAACAATTACATCTTCAATTACTGACCCAATACCAGCTAATAATACTGCCACTGATAATGATACAGTCTTGACTCCTAGTGCCGATTTAACCATCGCAAATACTGATGGTGTTACATCTGCTGTACCTGGATCTGCAACTCCATTGACTTATACTATTGTTGCCAGCAATGCTGGACCAAGTGATAACCCAACAACAGTGTCTGTAACAGATACTTTTCCAACTGGTTTAACTTGTACTTATACCAGTGTCGCAGCTGGCGGTGCAACTGGCAATACTGCTGCTGGTACAGGTAACCTTGCAGAAACCACCTTGAATATGCCAAATGGGAGTTCAGTGACCTATACAGCGGTTTGTAATATTGCCTCTAGTGCTACTGGAACATTATCGAATACAGCAACAATTTCTTCTGCAAGTACTGATCCAACACCTGCTAATAATAGTGCCACAGATAATAATACAGTCTTAACTCCTATGGCAGATTTATCCGTTGTAATAAATGGCCCTACAGTTGTGGCAACTCCAGGTTCCATAACTTATAATATCGATGTGACAAATTCAGGACCATCAGATGCGACAAATGTAGTGGTGACTGATACTTTATCTGTTGGCTTTTTTACCGTCACTACGGTGGGATGCACAAATGATCCCAGTGGTTATCCAAATTGTAATTTAGGCACATTAACTTCTGGCTCCACTTCCTCTTATTCTGTTACTTTTGATGTTGGGTCAGTCTCTGGAAATATAAATAATAGCGTCAATGTAACGAGTGATGCAACAGATCCAACACCAGCAAATAACTCAGGAGCTGCAGCTGTTATACTTGCAACTCCAAGAATTATTCCTACTTTCAGTCAACTGGGTTTAATCATTGCGATGCTCTTAATATTTGCGTTTGGTGTTTATTCAATTCCCAAAAGACGTCTCTAAGTTTTATTAATCTTTAAAAACAAAAAGCGCACTTTTTCTTAAAAGTGTGCTTTTTTTATTTCTCATATATAATTTTTTAAATTTTTTAACATGACACTATACTCCTGTTCCACATTATTAATATATCAACCAAATATTTCATGCTCGTTTGGGTAGTTGGCTTTAGCCAACCTTTTTGATAGTGTTGATTAAAGTCAACTACCCATAATATTATTCCAAATGCTAAATACTCAAATATCTTATTTTTACAAGATTCATACTAGACTAAATTACAGCACAACATCGTAAATGCTAGGTGTCTGATTGTGAGGGGCAATTGCTTTCCTTTTTATGAATGCAATACTTCCACTACGTGTTTATGATCTGCATTTAAAGCTCGCAATAAAGCATTAGATGGACCTGTTGGCTTTCGACGACCTTGTTCCCAGTTTTCTAAGGTTCTTTTACTTACACCAATTAACATAGCAAAACGGAACTGAGTTAATCCCATTTTCTCACGTATTTCTTTTACTTCCAATTCTGGAAATTCGAATGAACGTGATGCTTTCTTCTTACCTTTCAGGATTTGTCCTGCTTCATTGACACTTTCTAATAATTCATTAAACATTTCGTTATTCATCATTCCACCTTTCTATAGCTGATTTTAATAATGTTACTTGCTCTGGAGTTAAACTTTCCTGTTTAGATTTTTTATAAGCATATAACATGATGATTTGATCATCATAAGCTGATAAGAAATATATCATTAATAATTTATCATTTCTAAAAGGACGCTACCACAAGCCATTGATTTCTCAGACCACTGTAAATACATCCCTGTCCTCTCTGAGATTTCATCCCTGAAATCTAAACCTGAGAAACGAATAGTCACTCTATTTAACGAAAATCAGGGGAAATAGCACCAAATCCAGCTTTTCTGCAGTAAATTTTCTATTCTAGGACAAGCTCCTAGACGTTGTGCTAATAAATGCGTTGTAAGCTAATTTAACATGAATTGCCAATTTTTGTGTATGTTACAATTTCGTGACTATTTCATGATAAAGCTGTGAAGTTTGTTTGATTAAATACCCTCACATTCAAAAATTGAGGTTAACATGAAAAAGATAAACATAATTAAAAATCTGATATTACCTGCTGCTATGATGGCTTCAATATCAGTACAATCCACAGAAATCAAAGTAAAAATTGAAGTATTAACGCCAACAGGTGGAGTATTTCTCACACCTGTCTGGGTCGGTTTTCATGATGGCAGCTTTGATAGTTATGATACAGGAACTCTAGCATCTGCAGGTATTGAAAGAATCGCTGAGGATGGAGATGCCAGTGAATTAAGAGCTATCTTTGCCAGCTCAACGACAAACTCACAAGATGGCGTTATCTTAAATCCAGAAGGTTTTGCCGGTGCACCCGTATTTGAGCCTGGTAGTACTTCAAGTATGGTTTTTGATTTAGATGAAACCACACAAAAGTATTT
>JASFZK010000046.1:0-15331 GCA_045267845.1 Bacteroidota bacterium
GACCGTTGGAAGTTTAGATACGACAATGCTCTTGTTGATGGATTGACAACCTCAACAGGACAAAAACTAAAAGGAGTTGGAATTCGTGCTTGCCTCGATGCTCTTAAAGACGATTATTACAATGCAAAATATTGCGGACTTGCCACCGGCATCAAAAATTCAGGTATTGGTAATGGCATGAATGATGAATCAAAAGTGATTATTGAAATAATATCTGATAAAAAAATTATTCTACAACATGGCTGGACCGAGATGGGACAAGGGGTGCACAATATGGCTTTACAAACTTTATGTGAAGAAACAGGGATGAATCCCGAAATAATTCGTGTTGTGGTTGATACCGATGCTCAAATAAAAACCGGGATGACAACTTCCTCACGGGCAACTGCATTGGTTGGACTAGCTGTTATTAACGCTGCAAAAAGTTTAAAAACTGAACTAAAAACAAAAACGCTAAAGGAACTTTCAGGCAAAACTTACAAGGGGCAGTTTGTTTGCGATTGGACGAGCAAACCAGGTTCTGGTGTTAAAGACCCAATAATTCATTATTCCTATGGTTATGCTGCACAGCTCTGCATTCTTGATAATGAAGGTAATATCTCAAAAGTAATTGCTGCCCATGATGCTGGTAAAATAATGAACCCAATGCTTTTTGAAGGACAAATTGAAGGTGGTGTTCACATGGGTTTGGGGTATGCACTTACAGAAGACTTGCCCATGAAGGATGGTTATCTAATTAGCGACAAAATGCGTAAACTTGGCATTCTTCGTGCTCACGAAACTCCCGAAATAGTAGTTAAGGGAGTTGAAGTGGCCGACCCCATTGGTCCGTATGGTGCAAAAGGAATTGGCGAAATTGGGCTTGTTCCCACAGCTGGTGCTGTTGCAAATGCTCTTTTTGCTTTTGATGGGATTAAGAGATGCAAGTTGCCACTTACAAAGAAGTCAAAATAAAAGAGTTTCTCGCAAAGGCGCAAAGACGCAGAGAATATTCTATTTTCTATCTTTGTGAATTTGCAAGACATAGTTTTTTAATATTCTGATAAACACAACATGACAATAATTCTAAAAAATGCAACCTTCATTAACTGGAAAACTCTCAGTTTTACAACAACAAACATAAAAGTTGAGGAAGAAGAAGTGAATACTCTCACATTTTTTAAAGATTTTGCTGAAATATCAACATCAGAAAATGATGAAATTATAGATTGCAAAGGCAAATTTGTAACCAAGTCGTTTGCCGTAGGTCATCATCATGCCTATTCAGCTTTGGCACGAGGAATGCCAGCACCAAAAAAATCACCAAGTAATTTTCTGGAAATCCTAAAATATATTTGGTGGAATCTTGACAAAGCACTCGACAAAGATATGATTGAAGCCAGTGCTCTAGCCACAGCAATTGCAAGCGCAAAGGCAGGAGCAACTTTTGTAATCGACCATCATGCTTCTCCAAATTATATTAAAGGCTCACTTAATGTAATTGCTGATGCTTTTGAAAAAGTAGGTGTAAGCAACTTGCTTTGCTACGAAATTACCGATAGAGATGGAATGGATAAAGCTCAACAAGGATTGGAAGAAACCGAAGAATATTTAAAAAACCGTCAAGGTTTGGTTGGTTTGCATGCATCATTTACTGTTGGTGATGATACTCTGAAAAACTCAGTTGATTTAATGCAAAATACTAACTCAGGAATACACATTCATGTGGCCGAAGACAAGTATGACCAAGAGCAATGTATTCAACATCATGGAAAACGGGTTGTTGAAAGATTAAGTGATTTTGGGGCTCTAGGCTCTTCAAAAACAATACTTGCCCACTGTTTACATATTGATGAAAATGAACGAAAGATTATTAAAAGTTCCCCAGCTTTTGTAGTTCAAAATACCGAAAGTAACCTAAACAACACTGTTGGTTATTTTAATGCCAAAGGATTAGGAAACAATATAATGCAAGGGACTGACGGTATGCATAGCAATATGATCAGAAGCTCACAAGCAGCATTTTTTGTGGGTCAGGATAATGATAATATTGATTTTGTTTCGGCTTATGAGAGGTTTAGAATGGTTCATAATTATTTAAGTACTAACAACTTTGATGGAGATGGTGAAAATAATTTGGTCGTACTTGATTACGACTCACCAACAGAATTAAACGAAAACAACTTCCTTGGACATTTTATTTTTGGGTTGGCATCAAATCATATTCAGCATGTAATTTCAGATGGGAAATTAATTGTTAAAGATAGAATTATTCAAACAGTAGCTGAAGAAGAAATTATGCAATTTACCAAAGAGCAAGCTGTTAGACTTTGGAATAAGCTTTAAAAGTTATTAATTAAAAGACAAAATATACTATGGAATCAAGTATAATAATATGGTTTGGGTACATTGCATCTGGCGTTATTGCCCTATCAATGACCATGAATTCAATTGTAAAATTTAGATGGATTAATTTAATAGGTGCCTCAAGTTTTGCCACTTATGGCTTTTTAATAGATGTTTACCCAGTAATAGCTTTAAATGGATTTATTGTTGCTGTGGATATTTATTATCTACTAAAAATATACACACAAAAACATCTTTTTGATACACTTGAGGTAAGAGGCGATAATAAGTACTTGCTAAAGTTTTTATCATTTCATAAAACTGAAATACAAAAATTCTTTCCAAACTTTGAGTATAAACCCGAAATGAATACCGTAAGTTTTTTTGTATTAAGAAATATGGCCGTTGCCGGGATATTTTTAGCTCATCGAGAAGATAATAATGTATTAAAAGTAGGTCTTGATTATGTGGTTCCTGAATATCGTGATTATAAAAATGGGAAATATGTTTATCACAGATTAAAAGATGGTTTTATTAAAGATGGTTATAAAAAGATCGTTGCCGAAGGAAATAATAGTAATCATACAAGTTTTTTAAAGAAATTTGGTTTTAAGAAAAATGCTGATGGGCTATTTGAAAAAGAATTATAATAATGGTACAATGGTGTAATGATGTGATTGTATAATTAAACCATTGTATAACTGAACCATTGTATAATTAAAAACGAATAATGAGAATTCTTATAAAAAACGGTACAATAATAAATTCAGATAGCACAATTGTTGCAGATGTATTAATTGAAAATAGCAAGATTTTTAAGATTGAGGAAAATCTAGTAGCAAATTCATCATCTGATAAGGTAATTGATGCTAAAGATTGTTTTGTAATTCCCGGAGGTATTGATCCTCATGTTCATATGCACCTACCATCGCTAGCGGGCTACTCAGCTGATGATTTTTTATCAGGAAGCAAAGCGGCACTGCATGGCGGAACAACAACCCTAATTGATTTTGTAACTCCTAAAAAAGGACAATCACTTAATGAAGCAATTGAACAAAGGAAAGACGAAGCATTAGAAAGCCGTACAAATACATATTTTCATGTAAGCCCAATCGAGTGGCGAATTTCCATGGAAGACGAAATTAAAAATTGCTTCGATAGTGGCTTTAAATCTTTTAAAGTTTACATGGCATATAAAAGCAGTATTGGATTTAATGATGACGTGCTGTTTAATGTAATGAAAGCAGTTGGAAAAGCCGGGGGAACGATTACAGTTCATTGTGAGTTGGGTGATGATATTGAAGAGTTGCGAAATAAATTTGCAGAAGAAGGTAAACTTACTCCTGAATATCACCCACTTTCACGCCTACCCAAGTTTGAAGCTAAAGCCGTTAAAAAAGCAATAGAACTTGCAAAAAGGGCAAGCTGCCCAATTTATATTGTTCATGTTTCGACAAAAGAATCCTTAATCTACATTAAACAAGCACAAGCATCAGGTCAAGCTGTAATAGCTGAAACCTGTCCGCAATATTTACTGCTGGATGATTCAAAATACCTAGGTGATTTTAATCAAACAGCCCCTTATGTAATGAGTCCTCCTTTACGAAAAAAAGCAGATAATAACGAACTATGGAAAGCAATAGCGGATGGAACTATAAAAACAATTGGCACCGACCATTGCCCATTTACTCTAAAACAAAAGGAAAATGGTAAAAATGATTTCCGCAGTATACCAAATGGTGCCGGAGGTGTTGAGCATCGCCTTACTTTACTCTACACATATGGGGTATTAACTGGCAAAATATCAATAAATCAATTTGTTGCATTAACATCAACAAATACTGCTAAAATATTTGGCTTATATCCTGCAAAAGGAATAATTGCTGTGGGCTCCGATGCCGATATTGTTATTTGGGATAAGCATAAAGAAAAAATAATTTCCGTAAAATCGCATCATTCGAATTGTGATATTAACATATACAATGGCACCAAAACTGTTGGTTTACCAAAGATTGTAATAAAAAACGGGGAAATAGTTGTTTCAAATGACAATGAAATAATTGCATAAAAATTTACATTTGTTCATATGTTGATAACATTTTGTCAAATAATTCACAAAGTTGTATAAATTTGCACTCTGAACGTATAAATATTCATTTTTATGTCAGCAAAAACCGAAAGACTTCTCAAAATCCGCAAAATTATTAATAATAACAAAATCCACAGGCAGGAGGAAATGCTGTCGATGTTATTAAATATGGGGTTGGATACAACACAAGCTACTCTTTCTCGTGATTTACGTGAGCTAAAAGTAGGAAAAATTCATGATGTACATTTTGGTAGCATCTATTTTATTCCCGATGAAATACGTCTGTTGGATGGCGAACTAACGCCTCCAATTCAAGGTATTGTCTCACTAGAGTTTTCAGGTAACATGGCAATTATAAAAACACTATCGGGTTTTGCCAACAGTGTGGCAGTTAAACTAGATGAAAAAGGGATACCGGAGCTCCTAGGTACCATCGCCGGAAACGACACCATCCTTTTGATTTTAAAAGACGGTGTCCAAAAGGATAAAGCTGTTAAAGCTTTAGGAAGTCATTTTCCCGAATTGTTAGAAATAATAATCTAATTATGCTCCCCGCCAATTATGGTGGGGATTTTTTTTGTCAATACGAACTGAGCAGAATATATTTAACCATATGAAAAAATTAAAAATAAAACTTGTGTTAGAAGATGGCCATGAATTTAATGGCTTCCAATTTGGATGCAGGCAAAGTGTAGCTGGTGAAATTGTTTTCAATACTGCAATGACTGGTTACCCAGAAAGCTTAACTGACCCATCATATAAAGGACAAATATTAGTTGCTACATACCCCCTAATCGGTAATTATGGTGTGCCTGGAACCGAACGAAAAGATAAATTGCTTGAATTTTATGAGTCAGATCAAATTCATATAGAGGCTCTTGTTATATCAGAATATTCACACGAATATAGTCATTGGAATGCCGAAAAAAGCCTTAATGATTGGATGATTGAACATCATATCCCTGGCATTTATGGTGTTGACACTCGAAAAATTACACAAATTATCAGGGATAAGGGTTGTATGAAAGCAAAGCTAATTATTGATGATCAAAATATAGACTTTGTGGAAACGGAAACACACAACTGGGTTGATATGGTTAGTGTTAAGGAGAAGGAAATATACGGCAAAGGTCAGGTTAAAATATTGCTAGTGGATTGTGGAGTAAAAAATAATATTATTCGAAGGCTTATGGATAGTGGTGCTTTGGTTATCCGTGTTCCATGGGATTATCCGTTTCTTGAAGAAGAATATGATGGCCTATTTATTTCCAACGGCCCCGGAGATCCTGTGCTATGCACCACAACAATTAATAATCTTAAAAAGGCCATTGATCAGGATAAACCAATATTTGGTATTTGTTTGGGGCATCAATTACTTGCTTTAGCCAGTGGTGCTTCCACATATAAACTCAAATATGGACATAGAAGTCATAACCAACCTGTAATCTATCAGCCAACTCAAAAGGCGTATATAACTTCCCAAAATCACGGTTATGCTGTCGACGAAAGTACACTAAGCAAAGTTTGGGAACCAACATTTACTAATTTGAATGATAATACCAACGAAGGTGTAAGGCATATATTTAAGCCTATATTTTCTACTCAATTCCATCCAGAGGCTAGTGGTGGGCCCACCGATACTGATTTTTTATTTAATGATTTTATGGAAATGGTAAAAATGAGAAAGAATGCAAAATAAACCAAAGAAGGTCTTATTATTAGGTTCGGGTGCACTAAAAATAGGCGAAGCAGGTGAATTCGATTATAGCGGATCACAGGCTTTGAAAGCTCTAAAAGAAGAAGGTATAGAGTCGATACTCATAAATCCAAATATTGCCACAGTTCAAACAACCGAAGAGCTTGCAAATAAAGTTTACCTACTTCCGATAACTACATATTTCGTTGAAAAAGTTATTAAGAGGGAAAAACCTGATAGTATTCTTTTGGCATTTGGAGGACAAACTGCATTAAATTGCGGGCTAGAATTACAAGAGCAAGGCATCCTTAAAAAGTACGGCATAAAAGTTCTGGGAACTCCAACCTCAGCCATACAACAAACTGAAGACCGTCAGCTATTTGCTGATCTGCTGCGTTCCATTCAGGTGGATACTCCCAACAGTCTTTCTGCTTCCAATATGGGCGAAGCTGTTTCGGCTGCTCAAAAAGTAGGTTATCCAATTATTGTAAGGGCAGCATTTACATTAGGTGGTCAGGGTAGTGGATTTTGCAATAACCAACAAGAATTAGAAGAATTAGCCCAATCAGCCTTCTCGTTTTCAAATCAAATATTATTAGAAGAGTCGTTAAAAGGCTGGAAAGAAGTTGAGTATGAAGTGGTCCGCGACCGCTTTGACAACTGCATAACCGTTTGCAACATGGAGAATTTTGACCCTCTTGGAATTCACACCGGCGAAAGCATTGTTGTTGCTCCTTCTCAAACACTTTCGAATACTGAATACCATAAGTTACGCGAAATATCAATAAAAATAATTCGCAAAGTTGGCGTGGTTGGTGAGTGCAATGTACAGTTTGCCCTCGATCCGAATTCTGAAGATTACAGGGTTATTGAAGTAAATGCCCGTTTGTCGCGTTCATCAGCATTAGCAAGTAAAGCAACCGGGTATCCGCTGGCTTTCGTTGCTGCCAAACTTAGCCTGGGTTATGGTCTTCATCAAATTAAAAACTCAATTACAAAAACTACTACTGCCTTTTTTGAGCCTGCATTGGATTATGTAATTTGTAAACTTCCTAGATGGGATTTAGCTAAGTTTGCTGGCGTAAATCGTAAATTGGGTTCATCCATGAAAAGCGTTGGTGAGGTTATGGCCATAGGTCGTAGTTTTGAAGAGGCCATCCAAAAAGGACTAAGAATGCTAGGTATGGGTATGCATGGCTTTACGGCAAATAGTATACTACTGGATGATGATTTAAAAGAGAAACTTAATCAACCCAACGACCTTAGAATATATTACATTGCTGAAGCCATGAAAACTGGCATGAGCATAGATGATATTCATAAGCTAACAGGTATCGATCATTGGTTTTTAAATAAGCTGTCGAATATTATCCAAATTGAGAATAAGCTTAAGGTAATTCCAAATCTTCAAAGCATATCAAAAGAAGATTTACTAGAAGCCAAACAAATGGGGTTCTCCGATTTTCAATTGGCACGAATTATCATGAAAAGTACTAGCCTAAATATTGATATAGACTTGCTTACGGTTAGAGAGTTTCGGAAAAAAATGGGAATACTGCCTGTTGTAAAACAGATAGATACAATGGCTGCCGAATTTCCAGCACAAACAAATTATCTGTACCTTACATATCATGGAAATTATCATGATATTGAATTCGAAAAAGACAATAAGTCAATCATCGTACTTGGTTCTGGAGCTTACAGAATTGGTAGCAGTGTTGAATTTGACTGGGCAGGAGTTGTTGCCATCGAAAGCCTAAAAAAGAATGGCTACAGAGGTGTTATGATTAATTATAATCCGGAAACTGTTAGTACAGATTATGATATAAGTGATAGGCTATTTTTTGATGAACTATCATTGGAACGAGTTTTGGATATTGTTGATCTGGAGCAGCCCAAAGGTGTAATGGTTTCAGTTGGTGGACAAATTCCTAATTCGCTGGCACCTCGATTAGCACTACAAAATGTTCCAATTTTAGGTACTTCACCAAAAAATATTGACAAAGCTGAGGATAGGTATAAATTCTCAGAAATGCTCGACAAACTAAAGATCGACCAGCCACGGTGGAAGGAACTGAGCAGTATGGAAGACATTCAGGTTTTTGTAAACAAGGTTGGCTTTCCGGTGCTCATACGACCTTCGTACGTACTTTCGGGTGCTGCCATGAATGTTGTTTCCAACGGTGATGAGTTAGAGTATTTTTTACAATTAGCAGCTAATGTTTCCAAGCAACATCCTGTTGTGGTTACCGAATTTATAACTAACTGTAAGGAAATTGAATTTGATGCTGTGGCTCAAAATGGAGAAATTAAACTTTATGCAATTTCTGAACATATTGAGTTTGCTGGTGTACACTCAGGGGATGCAACACTTGTTTTTCCTCCTCAAAAAGTGTATTTTGAAACCATCCGACGCATAAAAAAAGTATCTCGAATGATTGCCAAGGAACTCAATATTTCGGGACCATTCAATATCCAATTTTTAGCCAGAGATAACTTTATTAAAGTGATAGAATGTAATTTACGGGCTTCACGTAGCTTCCCATTTGTGAGCAAAGTATTACACGAAAATTTTATTGATTTGGCCACCCGTATTATGCTAGGTGAACAAGTAGAAAAGCCAAATAAATCAATTTTTGATATTGATCATATTGGTATTAAAGCATCTCAGTTTTCTTTTTCCAGATTAACACATACTGATCCGGTTCTTGGAGTAGATATGGCGTCAACTGGCGAAGTGGGGTGCATTGGTGATAATTACTATGAAGCAATCCTCAAAGCAATGTTGTCAGTTGGTTACCACGTACCACAAAAAGGAGTGCTAATTTCTTCGGGTGATTCTCGAAGTAAAGTAGAACTTGTTCAATCATGCCGTTTAATGGAAGAAAAAGGTCTGGTACTTTTTGCAACGCCGGGAACTCATGATTTTTTGGGTAAAAACGGAATTAAATCACAAGTAGTTTATTGGCCCGATGATAGCAGAACACCAAATTCAATGGGTTTGATCAAAGAAAAAAAAATAGATTTGGTAATAAATATTCCAAAAGACCTAAGCACTACTGAACTAAATAACGATTACTCAATTCGTCGAGGTGCTGTGGACATGAATATTCCAATACTTACAAATGCACGATTAGCTTCGGCATTTGTTACTGCTTTTTGCTCCCTTTCATTGGATGAACTACAAATTAAAAGTATGGGAGAGTATGAAATTATAAGATAGCCACTGCAAATTGGGGGGTTGTGTTTTGTAAAATAATGATTTCTTTTCTTTATCTTTACAGAAAATCAACCAAACCACCAAAAAAGCGATCATTATGAAGGCTGTAAACAGAATTATTCCTTTTGCAATATTATTATGGATTATTCTAATTGCAATTTCTTTGGCATTCAATTTAAACTCCATATCAAAATCAGTATTTAAAAATGCCCGGTCGCAAACAAGTGCCTTTTTTGAAGAAATAGAAATAATGCGTGCATGGAATGCTAATCACGGTGGAGTTTATGTTAAAATAGGCGAAAATATATATCCAAATCCATATCTGGATGTTCCAAACCGAGACTTACGAATAGATTCACTTGACCTAGACTTAACACTAGTTAACCCTGCTTATATGACTAGGTTGGTTGCAAATGTTGCAAAAGAGAGTAATAAAACACAGTTTCACATTACAAGTTTAAACCCAATTCGTCCGCAAAACAAGGCCGATGATTGGGAAACAGCTATGTTACATTCGTTTGAGCAAGGTGTTAAAGACACGATGGAGCTACAGCAAATAAATGGCGAAATGGTTTACAGATATATGCGACCATTGGTTGTAAAGCAAGCTTGCTTAAAATGCCATAGTAAACAGGGCTATGAGCTTGGTGACATTAGAGGAGGAATTCAGGTTTCCATTCCAGCTACTGAATACATAATAAGCGAAAACAGTTTAAAAACCAACGCCTGGATTATTCATATTTTTATTTTTATACTCGGACTAATAGGATTAGTAGTGTACAAAAAAATGGTTGATCGTTTTATTGGCACCCTCATGACAGCAAATAAAGAAGTTGAAAAACAAAAACTTATTGCTCAAAAAGCATACGATAAAGCCGAACTTGCTTCTCATTACAAATCGTTATTTTTAGCAAATATGAGTCATGAAATTAGGACTCCTTTAAACGGAATTATTGGCTTTACAAGTATATTAAAACAAGGTAAGCTAACAGATGAACAAAAAGAACAACTCGATGTTATAAGTATAAGTGGCGAAAATTTACTATCACTAATAAATGATATTATTGATTACAGCAAAATAGAAGCAAATCAGTTAACTCTTGAGAATATCCCTATCAATTTAAGGCAAACCATCCAGGAAACTGAAAAAATACTTAAGCTTAAAGCAAATGAAAAGGGGCTTGATTTAAGTTTAATAATACATCCCGAATTACCAAAGTGGATTTCTGGTGATCCAACAAGAATTAAACAAATTCTCATAAACTTCACCAATAATGCCATAAAATTTACTGATAAAGGGTTTGTCAATATTAATGTTTATCCTGTTAAAAAAACAAGAAATAGAGTTACTATTAAGTTTGATGTTGTTGATACAGGAATTGGAATTAGCAAGGAAAATCATAACAAACTTTTTAAAGTTTTTTCACAAGCTGAAGCATCCACAACACGTAAATTTGGCGGAAGTGGATTAGGATTGGCCATAAGCAAGCAACTTGCTTCTATGATGGGCGGTGAAGTGGGATTTACAAGTGCGTTAGGCGAAGGTTCAACATTCTGGTTTACAGGCACCTTTAAATTATCGCAAGCCCCTGTATACGTAGAGAAAAAATCTAGGACTGATTTTTCAGGATTGAATCTTACAATTTTATTAGTTGAGGATAATATAATAAACCAAAAAGTGGCAATAGCACATTTCTCTAACATTGAACTAGAAGTTTCGTTGGCAAACAATGGGCAAGAAGCCGTTGATATGCACAAAGAGAATAATTATGATATGATATTTATGGATATTCAAATGCCTATCATGGATGGATATGAAGCCACGAAAGAAATACGAAAATCTGAAAGTAGTATAAAAACTCGTAACAAAACTGTTATTATTGCAATGACTGCAAATGCTCTGAAAGGTGAAAAAGAAAAATGTATTGGTATCGGAATGAATGATTATCTGGCAAAGCCATTTAAACCAGAAGACTTACACGATGTTATTGTGAAAAATACATGAGCCCATCGTAAATGAGATTCCTAATTAGTTTCTAATTGATCAATAATGAGTTGGCTCAAACAAGTAAAATATCTTGGTCCGGGATTAGTAGTTGCAGCAACAGGAATTGGTGCTGGAGATTTAATAGCAGCTTCGGTGGGAGGTGCAAATTTTGGCTATACAATATTGTGGAGTGCTTTAATTGGAGCCATATTAAAATATGCATTAAACGAAGGTGTTGCTCGATGGCAATTAGATTCAGGTTTTTCAATAATTGAGGGTTGGAGGCAACATTTCCCGAGTTGGGTTTCATTATTGTTTTTAGTATATCTACTAGTTTGGTCGTTTGTGGTGGGTGCAGCATTATCAGGAGCATGCGGACTAGCAGCCCATGCTATTTTTCCAATTTTATCGGTTCAGGTATGGGGTATAATACAGGCTGTTATTGCACTTGTACTTGTGATATTCTTCAAATATTCAATTTTCGAAAAAATCATGAAGTTCTTTATTGGCTTCATGTTTGCTTTGGTGATTATAACAACCATAATCTCTCAGCCCGATTGGGTGCAAGTATTTAAAGGGATAGCCATCCCTGGGATTCCTACGGGATCAATTTGGCTGATACTAGGAATTATTGGGGGAGTTGGAGGTAGCGTTACTATTCTATCCTATGGTTATTGGATAAAAGAAAAAAACTGGAATGGTGCTAGCTATATGCAAAGAGTAAAAGTAGATTTAGCAGTGGCTTATATTCTAACAGGTCTTTTTGGGATTGCCATAATGGTGATAGCTGCAGATGTAAAGCCTGAAGCCATAAGTGGAAACAGAATGGTACTATCATTGGCAGAAAAAATTGGTGAGACAACAGGTAAAACCGGCGAATGGGTTTTTCTTTTGGGATTTTGGGGAGCTGTGTTTAGCAGCATGCTAGGTGTTTGGAATGGGGTTCCGTTTCTATTTGCTGACTTTATGAAAGCTCGCCAAAACAAATTACAAATAAAGCCTAAATCAGATAAACAATTATATACCAAAAACTATAGATTTTTCCTCATTTATTTAGCAATACTCCCTCTTGCTTTTCTGTTTTTTCAAAAGCCAGTTTGGATAATAATTATTTATGCCGTTACTGGAAGTTTGTTTATGCCATTTTTAGCATTTACCTTATATTGGCTGAACAACAAAAGGAATACTTCTTTAAAAAATCCTGCCTACATAAATGTACTTCTATGGATAGCTTTTCTACTATTTGTGGTACTTATGCTTTTTAAGCTTTATGAGATGATTTAGTAGTAATACAACTATAATCCCGAATTGTATTTTTTACAAGCCCGCAAACTCAAATGGTGCTGAATCGATAAATGAACCTGACATGTCTCCATCATATATTTTATCATCACCTAAAATCAGTTTTTTTGAAGATGTATTTTCACTAAAATCGATATTTTTCATGTCAATCCAAAAAGTATTTGGTGTTAGCACGGTTTCAAAGTAGTAAACCAGATTTTTATGGTCTGAAACAGATCTCCATCTTGTGGATGATATATTTGGTTCATCTTTGGATGAAATCCCAAAAGGTACCGAGCAATTTCTAATTACACTAAAAGTACTAGCAATAGCCACTCTAGTATTATCAGTTTGTGGGATGGCATGAATGTAATATGAAGCTCTAACAAATCGGTCGGCAGCGCGATTAGTACCTGGTAGCATTATTGTTCCCGGAATACCTTCCCAATATGTATTTATGGCAAGTTGTTTTTCGAAAATTGGTGAGTTTGTCATAACCTGATATGCAGGGCTATGGTGAATAACTAATTTGCCATCAATATATTCGAAAATGGCATTATCGCCTGATGCGTCTGATATCGACAAATGAAGTGTTGTAAACTTATCGGTACCTGGTATATATTCTGAAACTATTACAAACTCCTCTTTGCTTAATTCAGTAACGGCTTCATCCACAGTGGCAAAATTATCCAGTACATATTGAGCCCAAGCAGCAATGGAGAGCCCTTTATCTGGCCCTGTAGTATCAAACTCAGGATATTTTGATTCGGCAAGCCACAGTACATTTGCAACTAAACCCTTTTCATTCATTCCATCAGCTGTTGCAATATCCCATGCACTTGCGATTACACTTCCATATTTTGAAGTCCAAGTAAGAGAGCTGGTACCAGCTTCTCCATTTCTTTTCATTCCTCTAGGGAAAATCCAGATGTTAGCGGGAATTTTGTCCTTCCAATCCATTGAACGGGCGGTGATTACTGTACCGTTAGTTCCTTTATAAACTACTCGAGTACAAGCATTAGCATCTGGAATAAGAGTTATTGTGAATACTAATAATGAAGTTATTAATAGTGATAATTTAAGTGGTTTTTTCATAGGTTGGTATTACTTTGATGCATTCTTTAGTGTAGTTTAGGCCATTTCCTCAAGACCTTTTTTATAAACCCTATTCGATACACCAATACTAAACTCATACAGTACGATTAGGGGTAGCACAACAAGTATCTGGCTAAACATATCAGGAGGTGTTATAATTGCCGATAAAATAAGCATGATAACATACATGTATTTCCGATTCTTCTTCATGAAATCAGGGGTAAGCACCCCAATCTTTGTTAAAAAATAAACCAATATTGGTAGCTCGAATACTAATCCTACTGAAAAGGTAACCGACACTACTGTATTTATATAAGAGGTTAGCGAAATTTGATTGTAAACAGATTCACTTACCTGATATGTACCCAAAAAATTAACTGTAAGTGGTACAATTAAAAAATAACTAAATAGTATTCCCATTAAAAATAATACCGAACTAATAAAAACACCTCCACTTGAATATTTTTGCTCTGTGGCTTTCATGGCTGGTTTAACAAAACGCCAAATTTCCCAAAGCACATAAGGAAATGCCATTATAAAACCCGCAACAATAGAAATATACATATGAGTAAGAAACTGTCCCGACATTTTGATATTAATAATCTGGAGTTTCATGTCTTTTACACAAAGTGCACTTACTGATAGTAGATCGCCTAGTTTGCAAAGAGCCCTGTTTGTAACAAAATCAGATGTACTTGGAGCAAGTATAATATAATCAAAAATGATTTCGCGATTTACAAATGCAACAATGGCTAGTATCACCACAGCAATTAACGATCTCATTATGTGCCATCTCAGCTCATCAAGATGATCCCAAAAGGTCATCACTTTCTCTTTCGGTTCGCTATTTTTATTTTTAATTTGTTCCATTACGTTTGAATCGTCAAAAATATAAAAAAACCCCATCAATAACGATGAGGTTTTTTATTTCAATATAAAGAAAATTTAATGCTATTTAAAAATGCACTATTAGGTGAATACAATTTGAGTTCCTAAACCGTCACACATTTCATAAAGGTCGCCAACTGTAATAACGGCGGTAACTTCATCGTGTAAATCTTCTTTTTTAAGTTTAAACATATCCATTGCAAGTTTACAAGCGTATATTTCGCCACCACCCGCAGTAATAAGCTCTAAAAATTCGTCAACTGGTGGAATATCAAGATCGTCCATTTGTTTTCTCATCATGGCCGAAACTCCAGCTTCAACACCAGGAAGCCCTCCGAGCATTGTTGGGAAAGGTAAACCACCTGGCATACGCATACCTGGGTTACCAGTTGTTGCCGTGTGTAGTTTATTCATGGTCTTTTTTGTGATGGCATCTAAGCCAAAGAAGGTAAAAAACAATTTTGTTTCAATTCCTTCCATAACAGCACCGTTAGCCATAACTAAGGCTGCATAAACATCTTCGATACTAGCTTTTGAACAGATTAACATAATCTTTTTCAAAGGCATTTTTTCTTCTTTTTCCATGGTTTGTTAATTATTAAATTATTGTCTTTTTTAAAAGCCAAGTTTTGTCTATATAATAGAAAATTTGGTTCATATTATTTGAGTTCGAGGCTTTTGCTGTTTTGAAAATCAAGGAGTCCCAACAGTATTGTTGGTATGACTGTTTTCAAAACAAGAGTAACGAAG
>JASFZK010000047.1:0-8517 GCA_045267845.1 Bacteroidota bacterium
TAAACCTAAACTTTCATTGAGTTCCTTACCATTGTATTTATACGGATGCTCCGTACCATTCACAACATTATTGTAACCCTTATGTTTTAAACCAAAAGGATAATAGTTATTTTCTTCCAGTATTTCAGAGTTTTGGTTATCAATAACCTGCTCTATTTTTAGATCATCAAACCAAATGCTTCCCGATGTAGTTCCACTGTAATCATATGTTAAGCGAAAATTTAAATATTTAATGTGTGCTGGTACATTAATTATTTTTTCAGCATATGTCCATTTTCCTTTTGTATAAAGATAATCATATTCATATAAGGTCATATAACCCGTTTCCCCTTCTTCTTTCATCATTAACTCTAGTCTAGCACGAGACCATTGTGGAATATCTTCCATTAGGAACCACTCAGATATCCGGTATTCAGTATCGACAACATTGTTAATTGAAACCCAGGCTAAGCTATGTACAGAACGAGAACCATACCCAGATCCGTCACCATGTACATCTATTCTTCCAGAACGATTACCTGAATGTTTTACAGCGGTGTCATAAGCATCTAAAGGATGTCCCCAACTAGCTCCAGTGCCATCCCAGCCTGTTGTAGCTCCTTCAAAACCGTCTTCCCAAACAGTTTGGTAACTTTTAGGTGCAGTAATTTCACCATTGTTATCGCTATCCTTATAACTCAAACGGATGTTGCCTAAATGGTCTTTATATTGATAAACATAGTCGAAACCTTGAGATAGATTATTTTCATTTTTGGGTTCTATATAGCCTTCAGGGTGATTAAAGAATTTTAAAACATCACCAGAACCATTGTTTTGATACATATAATTCCCTGCATATAATGTTTTAGTTATAGCGCTTCCTTCAGTCACTTTCTTTTCAATTTTAACCCCTGTGGCATCGTAAATATAATCAATTTTTTGGCTATTTGAATTATTAAATTTTACTTGTTTTGGTAAATTTAGGTGGTTGTATGTTATACCATTAACCGAAGATGTCCCAATGTCTTTGTTTAAATCCTTTATCATACTGCCATTGGCATCATAGGTATAATCATCCCCCACGGTATTGCCGTCCTTAAAGCCTTCTATGCCGTTTGTAGACAAACCATAACTATCGTAAACAGCTAGTAGTTTATTACCAGCATCATAGGTATAGGTTAAATAATCCATTGATGCACTTGAGCTTGGATTACTTGGGTTTTGCATATAGCGCATTAAACGTTCTATATTTCCATTGCGGTCATAGTCATAAATATATTCATTAAATTTAGAATTGTAAGTACTGTTTTCTGCAAAATAGGCTCTGGTAAATCGGTTAAGGGCATCATAATTATAGCTGTAATGTTTTAAACTACTACTCTCATTATCTGTTTTCCAGTAGGTATGACTTATGTTGCCATTATATAATGGTTGGTTATAAGTTGTAGATGTTGATGGTCCATCTGGTTTATTGTAATTTAAACCAAAACTGAATAAATCACCGTCTTGATGTAAATTCATAGGATCGTTAATGGTTTTAAGCCAACCTCTTATATTATATGTGTAATCTATCTCTTGCAATGGCAGTGCTTCGATATTACCAACATCTTTTTTTATGAGCTGTCCTAATGCATCATAATAGTTTTTAGCTATTAATTCATCCCCTTGATTATTAATATTCTGCTTTTGTGACACTAATCTGTTTACATGATCATACGTAAATGTATCTGTCGTGGCTATAGTTGAATGATTCGTTTTTTCATGCGTAGAAGTGCTTAATAATACCGTGCCAACAAAATCTAATTGGTTTTTTACCTTATCGGTAGTTTGTAAATAATCATTTTTACTATATATGTAAATACTGCTTCCTTTATCATTATAATAAGGAATTGTAGTTATCCAATGACTTGTATCTAATACTTTCACTTTACTACCAGTAGATAAGCCCTTTAACATGCTAGTTGGCGTAATTCCATGAGAAGTTTCACTCACACCTCCCGCTAGATCAAAATTGTAATTATCATAATAATTAATGGTTAATACCTCTGCCGCCGTAGGGAAGTTAGCATCTGTATAATAACTGTTTTGATAACCATTTCCAAATGTTACTTTGGATTCATACATGCTGGAAGCTGTAGAATTTTGGTTATCAAAATGAGTTTGCATAGCTTTCTGATCCATATTAGAAGCATGGGTATAAATTCCAGTATAAACAACCCTTCCAAACATATCATATTTAGTAAACAACCATTTATTAGTATCTCTTAAATTTTTGTCTTGTGTTAAGACAGGTCTGTCTAATTTATCATAAACAATATATTCCCAGCCTTTACCTGGTATTTTCTTTTGTACGAGGCGGTTTCTATTATCATATTTATATTGATAAGCCAGATCATCTAATTGACTCATATCAAAGGGGGCAGGAATGTATGAAGATTGATAATCTGATAAGTTTTTAGTAGCATTAAAACTCATATAATCAGAAGAATCGGTTGCTCCCGCTATGGTGTCAAAATATAGGCTGTTGTTTTGAATCGAGACTACTCCTCCAGAAATATAATTTGTTCCATCATATACCATAATATCTCCCAAAACCATATCTGGTAAAGCGGGGGTAAGTCCATCGAATGACACTATCGCTCCATCTTTTAATGTTGAGGGAACGGTATGGGTATCTGACCAGATTTCCAAAAACATGATGCCTGTCATCGAGACGCCTATATTGAAAGTTTGATAAGCATTAGGGGTGGCGTTTGTAAAATATGTCAAGTCCCATGTAGCAAAATTGTGCCCCCCCCATACCTGAGCGACAGATTGGTAGGTAAACATTTTTGGCGGCAACACATAAGTCAAGTTCCCATAATCATCATATACGTAATAGGTGTCGTGCCATATTCCTGCATTATACGTGCGTTTTAGTACGACTTGCCCTTGTTTGTTTTTAAACTCTTCGGTCGTATGGTCATTGGGGTATTGCTGGTTGGGTTGCCAGTTTTCGTCTTTTGTTATCGTTTTATACAATTGTGCAGGGCCATATAAGCCTGCGTTTGTAACCAATTGTGGGGCTTCGGTATTGCCCATAAGAAACGATACTTTAAAGAGCCTGACGTAATCGGCTGCAGTGTTTGTTAGATAGTCAAACTTGATGGTGTGATCGTTGTCTGAGGCTTTATTTACTACCCAATCTGCTCCTGGAGCACCTTGTTCTAAAATTTTGTTAAGCGGAGAATCTTCTATATACTTCTCAGAAAAAGGATTCGTTGTGTTTTCATATTTTGCTGTATTATAAAAACTATTAGTTACCGCTAAAGCATCTGTTCTGTAAATACCATCATTTGTAGTTGCGGCATATGGTAAGTAGTCTTTGTCTTGTCTGCCATATGCGTCATACGCCACATGGGTAATGATATCTTCGCTATTGCCGCCTGCTCGTATGCCGATACTTTGCATCGGTCTCCCTAAGCCATCAAAATACGTGATAGATTCTATCTTATCATTATTAGAAAGGGCTTGTGATTGGCTATTATTAATACCATCTTGTGTTTCTACATGATAGGCGGTCGTATAAATATAGTTTTCATCACTTATAACACCCGCTGGAAGACAACCATTATTAATAGCTGTTCCATATTGTGTTGGGCATTGGTCATTACTATTATTTACATAGTTTGCTGGCTGGGTGGCTTGTTGTAAATATACGGCTGGGTCTCCCAATCCATCGCCATCACCATCATGATACCAGGTTGGTAAGGGTGGAACTGTATAGGATACGCTTCCTGAACCTGAACTCCAGACTTCGTCACTATTATTACGCGCTCTAATATAATAGGTACTGCCTGAGGTTACTGTTTTTGTGCTTCCATTGCCAATAGTTGTACTTGTCCCTGAGGCACTGGATTGCCAGAACCAGGTAACGCCGCTTGGTGGTGATCCTGTTCTTTGTAGTATTACTGATCCTGGTGCTGTACTCTGAACGGTTGGATTGCTCGGCGTATTAGGTGCTAAAGATGCGATTGTAACATATAAATAATGCCCTGTAGAGGTAAATACAACAGTGCCATTACTCATGCCTTCATCCCACTTTGCAGAAACATAATAGGTAGTTCCTACATTCCATGAGTTTAATAATGAACCTCCGGAGATAATCCACATCGAAGAATGACTTTGTCCATTATTAAATTGATACGTATGTGTACTGTTTTGTAGGACATTTGTATTGCCAGTTACCTGTCCATAAGAGACATGCATGCCTCCTAATAATATCATGAAGGCTATTATAATATAATTTTGATGAAGTTTGATAATTTGTGTCATAGCTAATGGTATTATGGATAAGTAATATTAGTAATGTTAAAAGAGT
This sequence comes from Bacteroidota bacterium, assembly GCA_045267845.1. Taxonomy (GTDB): domain Bacteria; phylum Bacteroidota; class Bacteroidia; order Bacteroidales; family F082. The sequence continues at coordinate 4,340 of JASFZK010000047.1, forward strand.
ATTGTAAAGCAGGGGTATCGCCCACTTGAACACTTAGTGTTGCCTCTAGGGCGCCACTTTCTGCCCCTGTTAGGTTAAAGGTTATTGTGGTAAAACCTTCTTTAATGAGCGTATATGTTAAACTTCCTTGCGAGGTATTAGCATCCCAATTCCCTGTAATTTGATCGATGGCATACGCTATCGTATTGCTCGTTCCGTTTATATTTTGCACCCATTTTAGAGTGTTTCCGGTTTTTGTTAACGTAGATGTAAGAGATTCACTCTTTTCAAAAACACTTACTTGATTGCTTTCTAAGGTATAATCACTTTGAGTTTGGGCTGATAAATGTATTGTGAACAAAAACAAACTAAGGGCCATAATTTTATATAGATAATGCATAATGGGTAATTTTTATAATGATTAAATGGGTGAGATGAATACTAATAACTTCATAGAAAAGACTATTGGCTTTTATAATGGTATTCGTTTTTACTCAATATATTCCCCACGCCGTCTTTGACATGTTTTAAACGATTGGCTTCATCATATTCATAATAGGTGGTATAGCCTCTTGGATCAGTAACGCTGGTAATACCAATTAATGGATCAAAAGTGTAGGTAGTGACCATGGTATTGGATAAACTCGAATGATCCCTTATTGCTTGTAAGACAGTGCGTAATTCACCTTCTTTTGTATTGTCATTATCAGCGTTTGATTTAGCTTGGATTTCTGCTAGGGTGTTATAACTTGATGGTAAAGTGGCTATAGCCGCTTCTATTTGTAAATAGGTGGCATTTTCTATTTTCGCAATGGGATATTGCTCATCGTAGCCCCAGATATAAACAATGGTTGTTCCATCTTTTTTTGAAACTTCTTTTAAATTACCATTGGCGTAATAATCATGAAAAACAATGCGATCTTTTAATGTATTTGTACTGACATTGTATTCCCCTTTTAACGTTTGAATGTCTATTGGGAGCACAAGATCATTACCCCAATTAAAATAATTGGTACGTTGTACGTTAATTAATTCATTTGAGTCTGCTACACCATCATTATTTTTGTCTACATATGAACTGGTTTGTATGGCTTCTCCAATGTGGTGTAAATCGTCTTTTTTCAAACGGTCTATAGCTGCTTTTTCTGGGGTTGTTAAAGCATCATTATCTATTGATATTGTAGTCGTTACATCATCTGGGTAGTAGTTTTTTGAAATATATTTATCTCCATTACTTTTAGTTGTATAAATTTCAGATAAGAAATAATTATCATTATAGGAGTAGTCTTTTACTGTTTCAACTGGATTAAGACCATCTTGATCATAACTTTTTTCTATAGTTGAAGTTAACAGCTTTTTTCCAAAAGAATAGAAGCCTTTGTTATACATGAAAAAGCCATTGTAAAAACTACAAGGATCAGAAAACCCACCTTGTCCATTTTGCTCTGCCCAAGGCTGGACATCGCTTACATAATTCATATGTAATGTAGTTTCATCTACCTTATTATAAGCATGTTCAGTGCTTTTTATTAAGGTGTAGCTATTATCAGTATTTCTCTTGTGGTGTTCTAATTTTTTTAAGCTACCACTTGCCCAACTTTGGGTATAATAATTACTAAAATTTCCAAAGCCATAAGTTTTTAATGTACTAAAAATAGGAGGTTCTATTGGAGGCATTTGAGCACCATTACAATTTGCTCCATAATAATTAGGGTGGACAAACATTTTAAATACAGAACCTGAACCAGGCGACCCATCGCTAATAATACGATCTGATGGCGTTGGCTCATATTCGTATACTATTTTTCCATTGTTATTATTATTTGTATCGTAATTGAATTCTGTTACATCAAAATATTCAACAGAAGGTCCTCCATTAATATTTAAGGCATATCCAAGAGAAGAAGAGTAGGTATTATATAAATACACTAGTCCTTTTAAGGTCTGATAATCTTCATCAATAATTGGGATTAGTTGTTTAAGAGTTCCATATTCAAACTCTTTTTTAGAAGTAAAAGCGATATTTACACCATCATAATTTGTGATTGACTTTATTCGTAGCCCTCCAACTAAATTTTCTACAACCTGATTTGTAGTACCTGATAGCTCATCCCAAGTTACCATTACAGATACAAACGGGCAACCAGAGGCTCCAGGTGCTCCATCGCCATATTCCATCGCCTCAATGGTATAATTATTATTATGATTTAATGTGATGTCTACATTATGTGTAGTATAGGGATATAAAGTTGTTGGAGGGTTCCTAAAATAACTTTGTCCATCGAATTTTCCGTACGATTGATTTCCATTGCCTCCAAGAGCATCTGTAAATGTGATGGCAAGTTTTGCGTTATAAGGCGTAGTTGTAGGGCTAAACGAAAGTGTTTTAAGCCCCGTGTCACACGCTCCAAGTCCACCAGTTCCTTCTGAAATAATACTTCTGGAATGATGAGTATAAGTTGGAATACTTACAGTACTTTCGTATTTATTAGCTTCATATTCAAACTCCGTATAACCTCCTGTTGGATATGTGATCTTTGTTAAAATTCCTGCTTTCGTTTTGTTTTCGTCTGCACTTCTATCACCAGTTCCAATTTCACGAGTAAACCATTGAATATTTCCTTCCCAAAACCATACAGCTCCAGGGTTATATTTTGTATAAACCCTTACATCCCTTTTATGTAAATAACTACCAGTGTTATTGTTGGCATATCCCCAAAAATCCTGACCTGCGGACATTCTTAAAGGGAGTGTTCCTGAATTATATTCAAAACTATAGATCTGTGGAGCTGTATTATTTGCATAAACATCTATATGTGTCAGTTTTAATGATTTTTCTGAATTAAATTGATTGTGATAATTTCCACCACCAGATCTATTATAGTAATCATAATTAAAAGTTATTTGTTTAATTAAACTATCAACACTATTAATTGAAGAATATACCTTTATATGATTTAGTTTTGGAGAATCACTATCTAGCCTATCCAAGCTATAATCAAAAAGGACATAGCCATTTTTAAAATTAATACGGCTTAAAACTTTTTCATATGATTTGTAGTAATTGGAGGATGATGAAATGGCAATAACAGTACTTGGCGGAGTAGGTGGATTAGTAACATAATCTCCAATCCGCTCAGGACTTTTTTCAATAATATTATCATTGTATTCTAATGTAACACTATCTGTCTTATTAGCAGATATCACTTTAGTTAAGTAAGATGCCGATGTATATTCTCTATAATAGGGAGCAACACCACTATTTGCCCATGCTTCTTTATCTGTTTTTTCATGTTCATAAAATTCTAATTGAGTGCCATTAGCTAATATGGCATCAAAACTATAACTTCTGCCTGCGGTTACACCTCCTCCAGTTGGGGAAATCTTAATAGGCTTGTAGTCGCTGAAAACAAAATCTGATTTGTTCTGGTCATAATAAAATTTACCAGAATTCCCAGAATAGTTAAATAAGTATTCATCCTGTGATGTGTCAGCAAATCCTTTGGCTACATCTAACAAGTAATCATAGCTGTTTTGGTCAAAAGCTAACGTGTCAGTATCAGGGATATCCATAGTGTCAGGCTGACCCTTTACATTTCTAACAATAGCTCCGCCTGCGTTAAGTGTCCAGCCCAGACCTACCCAAGAGGCCTCCTCATTAACTCTGATGCCAGAAGTTGCATTATAACTTAAACTGATAGGTATCTCTATGTCTCCTTGTTTAATGGTATATAAAGGGATAGAAATATTTGTGGTTCCCAAATTGGCATTAACTGGAAAAGCACCAAACTTTCCTAAACTGGCTGCATTTGGAGATACAGGTGCGTATGTTGGTAGCTCTTGTCCAATAGACATATTAAAAACAAACAAAAGAACAGTGGTGGTTAATAATCGTGTATTCATAAGAACATTAATTTATGGTTTAAAATGTGCCTATAAAACTACTGAAGCCTTAAAGAATAAAACTAAGGTTTTACCTTGCTTTTAGTAAGGTAAAACCTTAGTTTTAATTATAATCCAGAGAAGCTATCATAAAAAAGCATTATGTAAATATTTAATAAGACTTGATTTTAAAATCTAAGAAGCTATGAATGCTATTATGTAACATTTGTAACAAACCTTAAATTGAGTATCTTAGCAGCATGCTATCCAAAAAGACTAAATACGGCTTAAAGGCACTAACCTATATAGCCAAAAAA
>JASFZK010000048.1:0-18744 GCA_045267845.1 Bacteroidota bacterium
CACTTTGGCTTTAATATAAGTCGTGCATTTGTTTTAAAGAAACCCAAAGAGTTTAGGGATTAGGTAATATTATTTGCCCTCCAAAACTTCTATTCTTTCAATTAAACTTTTAATGGTTTGTTGTTGTTGCTTAACCGCTTCTATTAACAATGGAGTTAATTTTGAGTAATCCACAGATTTATACCCATCATCAGTTGAAACTATTTCGGGGAGCACTTCTTCAACTTCTTGTTCAATTACACCAACCTGTAGTGATTCATCTTTTCCTTTCTTCCAATTGTAATAATACCCGTTAATGCTTTCCAGTTTTTCAATTGGATTGTCGATTACTATAATATTCGTTTTCCAAATATGCCACTCGCCGAAAAACAACCTCCACTCACCTATTAATCATTTACGTGAGGCAATTTTGCATATATTTTTGCCAATAAATAATGAAACAAAAAATTTAAAATATAATATCATGAAAATAATAACAAAAATTTCTGCACTACTTGCTACACTAACAATACTACTAACAACAAACCTTAGCGCATCGGTAATTAACTTTAACGAAGAGTTGTATATAAATGATATTCCTTTTAACACAACAGAAATATATAAAGATATAATTACTGAACAAAATCTTGCAGAATTTGAGCTTGCCGAAGAAGACTACGTAAATGATATTCCTTTTGATACTAAATGTGTAACTGCAAATTGTTTATATAATGATGCTGTATCAATTAGCTTTCAACTGGAAGAAGAAGAATATGTTGATGACATTCCTTTTGACACAGAATGTATTTCAGCTAACTGCAAATACCTAAAAGCAACACAAGTTGAATTTAATTTTGAAGAAGAAGAATATATTGATGATATGAAACTGTAATAGATAACAAGCTAATAAGATATCCAATAAATTAACTAATAGTTACTACTATAAAAACATACTTTATCAAGTCAAAGTGCCTATAATACAATGATTTTAACTATTTGCCATTTAGCACATCCAAAAAAAGAGTTTCAAAATTATTCAAATCAACATCGTAACATACAGTTATCATATTTCCTGATACTGAATCGATTTTTGTCCGCCCATTTTCATCACCTTCTTCGGTTATTATAGTTATGAGATAGGAATTGGTACTGGCAATACTTAGATCTGTTGAGATAGCTGCTGCCAGTGGATCCCAAAAACAAACTTTATCAGTACCATTCAATAACTTACTTATTATTTCAAAAACAAAATTTGCTTCAGGTGTGTTGTGGTTGTTACTAATAAGGTTTAAGAACTCTGTGGTAATAGGGGCATTATTTGTTGCATCCAAAGGAACAAGGGTAATATCTATACCTGAATTGAATACAATATCGGCGGCATGAGGGTCGAGAAAGATATTCCACTCGGCATATGGATTATTATCAATACCGCCCTCATCAAGGTTGCCGGAAACATTAACTGCACCTCCCATTATATAAATTGATGAAATTTTTGCTGCAAGGTTGGGAGATTGCATTAAAACGCAACCAAGATTTGTTAACGGACCAAGTGCCACAAACCTCACGGGTTCATCAGTATTAGCAATAAAATCGATTAAAAAGTCAACAGCACCCTTATCATTTACCGGATTTGGGTTTAACGGTAGTTCAATATCCATCATCGTGTTTGCCATTGTAAGCCACTCAGCAGGCCGCAGTAAAGTATTATTACTATTAATTGCAACTGTATCTCCGGTTGCTACAGGGATATTTGGATTTCCTGCAAGTTCAATTAATCCCAATATATTTTTTGTTGCCGGAATAGGGTGAGACATCCCCGTTCCGGAAATTGTAATTCCATCAACAGATATTTCCGGATGTTGCAATAAATACAATATGGCCATGGCGTCATCAACATCAGCATCGGTATCGATTATAACACTGATCTTGTTTTCATTATCTGGTATAGGATCCTTTTTGCAGGAATTGAACAGAAATACAGGAATGAATACTATTAAGATTATTAGAATTTTTTCTTTCATTTATTAATTGTTGTTATTGTGATCAAATTGTCAAGGTGGAAGTTATAGGGCTTTTTTTCAACCCACTGAAAGTAAGACTCGCCGCAGGTGAGCCAGATCCATTCAGCGGGTTTTGAATAATGACAAACCTATTTCCCATTAATTCTTAATGATCTTTCCCATTATCAAATCTTCATCAATTATTAACCGGTAATAATATAGCCCACTGGTAATCTTATCGGTATAAAACTCGACTGATTGTTTACTGGCTGATTGTTTCTGGGCAACCAATTCCGAAACCAAAACACCTTGTGCGTTGTAAACCCTTAAACTAACAGTTGCCTGATTGGGTAAAGAGTAATAGAATTTTGTAACATCTCTGCAAGGGTTTGGATAGTTACCGAAATTGTATTTTTCTGCAGCCGCTCTATTTTCACCAATGTAATAAGGAGGATCGGTGAAATTACCATGTGAAATGGAATCAATGGAATAGGTGATAAACCAGGGCTTGTATTTTTTGAATTCTTCGAAGAGGAAATCAGCATTGATAAAATATGCGCTGCTGTCTTTGGTTTTCATTATCCACGATGTAGGCCGAAACATCCTTATATTATTTTCATCATCGGGGTTTTTGGGGCTAAACAGCAACCACTCAATATGAAACCCGTTTTCATAAGTTGTTGTCCTCTCGCGATGATACTCCAATCCGGCTGTTACGCTTGCAGAAGCACTGAATATTCCATATTCTGCATCAACACCAACTGATACTTCATAACTCTGGCTGTGAGTGTCAGTATGCGATTCAGTAAAATCAATATCCAATGAGGGTTGTGATCCGGCAAAATCCACTGTAACTTCCTCATGTATTATGTCTTCAACACCAGCAATGTTTTGCGGGTTACGGTTTTTATATGTTTCAAGGTCATATGCCCGTGGTGAATTATCCCCATAATGGTCTAAAGTATATTTTAATTCCAGCATTTGTGGAGAGTTCAGCTTAAAAAAGAAAAGGTTACGGTTTGGGGTTATTTCGTTTCCATCATAGTCTTTCATTACCCAACGCTCTCTAACAACTGTAGGTGCTATATAGTAATAAAACATCTCACCTGCAGAGTCGGCATTGATTTTTGGCGGAATTACACTTCTTGAAATGGCATTGCTTTCTGTAAAAGAAGTTCCGTGTGATTCCTGAAACGATGCTTTAAAGCCTGCAGTAACAGGACCAAGGCCCATATTTGCTTCAACCCCCAGTGAATAAGTAGTGGAGGTGGATACCGAATTCTCACTTGATTTTACATATTGAAAGGTTGATGGCGGGTTCCCATCAAATTCACTATCATCCAGTTCATACCCATTTAGTGTGTAAGGAGGTGCCCCTTCTGCAACAAGTATTAGGTCAAAAAAGTTATTTCCATGGCTATGTGGTACAACTGTTTCAGTTTCATCAGCATATTCAAGCTTATCGGATTCCCAAATTGCAACTCTTGATCCATCACCACATGCCAATCCCTGTCCAAGGTACTTTTGACAAGATTCGGATCCTTTTGTATAAAATTCCATAAACCAGGTATGATCGCCAAACAGATATATCCCACTATGATCAAGCTCTTCCCAATCATACTTATAATAAGCATCAATATGGTATTCACATCTTGCTAAACCATGATTATCTCCGGAAAACGTATAACCAAATTGTATATTGTAATTTTCGGTTGAGCCTCCTTTCACCGATCCCTGAGCCATAGAAATTTCTTTAATATGGTGGTTTGCCAAACTATAAATTGCATCATACTGCAAAAAGTTACCGGGTGTACCCTTGTACAAGGCTGTTTGATTGCCCTCATCAATAAAACTTGTGGGAGTGGCAATAAGTATTTTTTCCTCAAGTTCTTCATTAACAAAAGTTATGGCAGCTATTGTACCAATGCAATTGTCTATTTCGTCATCAACAATGGCCGGTATTTCGCTTACCAACAATAGTTGAGATTGTTCATTATTATATGCCAGACTATAATATTTTGCTATATTGTCAATATCTATGAAAAACAAATAAATAGTATCATTATAAGTTACTGCAGAAATTTGGCTGGTTATTTTTCGGTCCAACGAAATGGTAGTTATATTCTCAAACCATGAATCAATTGGGGTATACATGTATTTTAATTCAGTATTTGTTGTTGTTTGATGTGTGAAGAAAACATATAAATCCTGCCTATAAGTGCAGCTGGATATCATAGCGGTGTCATTTTCAGGAATGTCAGCAAGATGGGAGTATCCCTCATCACTTACGTGTCCGTCATTATCTATTTTGTTCATATTTATCCACAACTGTGTTTCATCATCTTCATCCCATACCCAAAATGTATAATTCTGTCCAAACCAGTATGTAGACGACACATTTGTAACAGTATGATCAAAAGGTCCACCAATAAACTCAATTGAGTAATCTTCTCGGTTTTGTGAAAATAAACCAATGTTTATTAACATTGTTAATACGATTAAAAGTGTATATGTTTTCATTATAGTAAGTTTTAATTAATAATTAATTTTTTTGTAATGGCCTGTTTCATTGGTTCTTAATGTAATTATGTAAATACCGCAAATGGCAAGAGCCAAAAGAACAAATAAACAAATGTTTTTTTTTCATAATATAAGTTTTAAATGTTAAAAATGATTTTATGATAGCTGATCAAACCAAAGTGTTCGAAGACTACGAAATACATTCCCGGACTTAATCCGGAAGCATTCAGTTTATAAAAATGAAGGCCTTTTTGTAGTTGACCGCTAAAAAGATGTTTTACCAATCTCCCATTCATGTCTGTCAATTTTAAGCTAACATTCCCACTTTGGGTCAATTCATATTCAATTATAGTTTGATTTTTAAAGGGGTTTGGGTAATTTATTATTGAATTAGCAGTGAATGAACTTATCTCATCTATCCCTGTAAGAATTCCCAGTTGACCATCAATACTAATATTTTGTGCATAAATGCCAGTTTCTGTTCCGTATGATGGATCCTTACGATTGTCTTCCCAAGTTATAATCCACTGGTTTTGCGCCAAATCGCTAATATCCAAAAAGCCTTTTTTGCTAGTGGCTGAAGAAATAACAAGCTTTTCATTTTCCCATACAAAATCTCCATCATGGTTTATTTGCATAGCATGAAGTTTTAAAACCGGAATAGAATCACGTATAGCTGTCCAATTAGATCTGGAGAAGAATACGGTAAAATTATCAATTGATGCCGGCATTATTGCTTCAACAAAAGTGTTAGTGTCATAATATGGATACCATCCATCAAATATTTTGCCATGATTTGTCCATAATCTTTCACCAGTATCAGAGAATTTTTGACCAAATATGGCAATGTGATTATTGGTTGCATCATAGTCAATTTGTTCACTCCAGAATAAAAAGAATTCGTTATGCTCAGGAAGATATGTAATTGATGGGGCATAATGTTTAAATCCAACTGAATCGGAAGCCAACACACCGTTTGGAGTCCATTGAGCAATACCATCAGTATTTATATGCTGTGCAAAACAAGAATGAGTTGTCATGTTTTGAGGGTATGCCCTCCATCCCATAAAAAAGCCGCCATATTCATCATTTATAAGCGATGGATTAAAAATAGCCAAAGGCAAACCATTTAAGGTATCAATGGATACACTATTTGCCCACACAAGATCCCCCCCACTGTCTATTTTCTGTGCAAATGGATACATTTTATTACCTCCACTTACTTTTTCAACCCACACAACAATAGTACTGTTATCAACAGCAGAAATAAAATGTGGTTGAAAACAATCAGTTGTATCATTACTGATAATTGTATTATTATCCCAAAGTGATTGACCATCAGGTGAAAATTTCTGTAGGCATATTTTCAAATTCAATGATGAATCAGCTGGTAATACTTCATATCCAAATATAATATTCCCATCCTGATCAACTATTGCATATGGTGAAGGGTTCTCATCAGTATCATTTGTTATAGCAATTCCGTTCTCGCCCCATAGAAAATTGCCATCAGGGGAAATACGGTAAGCAAAAACATTACTATTGCCGGTTCTATAATCCTGTGTTACGAGTATGGCACATCCGGTATTGTCAATTATAAGATCATAATCTGTGGTATAGGAAGCAGTTGGGTGATTGCTAATTAGAAGACCAGCTTCACCCCACAAACTATTTCCGTTAACATCCAATCGTTGCATATAGACATTAAATTGATTAGCTTCAAAATTAGAGAACCAGGAAATGTAACTTTCGCCATTGTCGTTAACTACGATCTTCGGTTGTACCTGCATACCTGTAGTATCCACTATTTCTGTATTTATTATTGGGTTAGCTGTCCATTGCGCCAGCAAAAAAACAGGAAGTCCTAATAGCAGTAAATAAGTAAAAAATATGTTTTTCATGGCATTATTTTTTTATGGTTTAAATTATTTCTCTATAATAATCTTATGATAATATATTGAATTATCCAGTTGTAAATCAAGAATATAAACTCCAGAATTTAAGCCGGAGGCGTTCAGCTGGATAGAATGAGTACCTATTTGTTTTTGACCTTCAAAAAGAAGTTTGAGAAATCTCCCATTCACATCCATCAAACTCAAATCAACATTTCCACTTTGGGTTAATTCATATTCAATTGTAGTTTGATTTCGAAATGGATTTGGATAATTATTAATTTTTATACTCTGATTGTTTAGTAATTCGCTAACTGACAAAGACGGGTCGAAATTTGTGCTGTACATTCCGTTTCCCTGTGTGGCAATGGCAACAAATCCATCCGATTCGCGGGCATCAATCATATCAACCATAATGGTTCCAATTTGTTCAGGGCTTTCCTGTTTCCAGATGGTTTGTTCTGCATTTAATGCTGTTGTGGAAAATAATCCAATACTGGTTCCTGCAAAATAAGCTGTGCCTTCTTCGTAGTTAAGTGATTTTACCCATCTAACTGAAGGGCCTGCTCCTGAACCATCAACATTTTCCTCCAAATTACCGCTCACATTTATCCAGTTTTCTCCGGCATCCTCTGAATAATAGATGCTTTTTACTCCATAATTTGAAAACACTGCAAATACTTTGTTTGCATCATGTATATCCACATCAATACAGGCGATATATCCATTCATTGGAAAATTATTTCCTGTAATTTCTACAGGCATAGGGTTGCCGGTATTGGCATTCTCTATTTTATAAATATGACCATTATTAGTTCCGTAGAATAAAATATTAGCAGGGTAGGTGGATAAGGTAAGTGCGGTGATATCTACAGATTCACTCAAACTGATATTGCTAAGTTGATTCCATCCCACATTCCTTAAGGAAGTATCGCTAGCAGCAGTTTTCATATCATCCTTTCTCCAAATACTGTTATTGGTAGGTAAATAGAAAGTTGCGTTGTTGTTGGGGTCGAGGGCAAAATTGCAATAAAATGGAAATGCAGGATTAGATCCAATTGTAGGATCGTAGTAAGCTAATAATGTATCGGGAGTTTGATAAAATATATCCTTAGTATGCATATCTTCATCAAAAAGAGTAGTCCAGATATTTCCGCTATAGGCAGCCACAATTGCATATTCATGATAATCAGCTAGTTTGCACGAAAAACCATCGTAATACAAATTAACGCTAAACCACCACTCACCCGGATTATCTGTAACTGAATAATACCAGTTGTTGTCTTGCAATCCGCCAAGTATCCAATCATCACCATCACCGGCATGGTCGATGGTAACCGAATAAAATTGCGAGGTAATCAAATTATTATTATTTCTTTCCCAGTAAATGGTGTCAGCCAGGCAATTATTTGTACTTACAATTCCGCCATCGCAGGCAGCAAAAAACACATCAGGATTTGAAGGAAGAAATACCATATCATGTTGATCGGGATGCAACCAATGAGTTGAATCCATATTGTATGGATCACCACCCACCCACATGGTTTGGAGTGAGTCGGCAAAACCGTTGGTTGATCTGAACAAACTCATACCACCCATAAAAACAACATTCTCATCATCAGGTTTAACACCTAAAACAAAAGTATAACCACCATAGGTTATTAGTGCATCCGGATAACTTAAAAAATCTCCTTTTCCATGTCCGTACATTGTTTCTGTTCTGTTTTCCCAAATTCCATTTTGCGAAGTTTCATTAAAAGAATATTTCCAGAAAGTAAGATCTGAGTTAAAAATTCCAGAATATGGAACATCTACTGCAGAGGGCTTTTCAGTCATCAAATACATTATTTTTTCATTGCTTGGAGCGATTGCAAGTTTCATTACGCGAGTAATCTCAGGAAATCCATCAGGAGTAATTTCTGTCCAGTCCAAACCATTTTCTGAGCGCCAAATCCCTGCTTTTAGCGGATGCATTATTGAAGTTGTATAAGTGCTTAGGGCAGCGTATAGAACACCACTGGATGTTATTGCAATATCGGTGGCAAAAGATTTATTGGTAAGGTCACCAAGGGTAATTGCCCATGTTTCGCCACCATCTTCTGAACGCATTATTGCACCATAGCATGCAGCATACACAATGTCTTTATCAGTAGTAACAGGGTCGGTAACGATTGCCCAAATTCCCTGAAAAACATCTTGCAATGACCCCTGACTTCCACCCAAAGTAGATTCAAGGGGCTGCCATGAGTTCCCATTGTCGGTGGATTTAAAAATACCGTTTCCAACACCAATAGTTCGCACATTTGTACTTACATTTCTTTCGGTTGTATTTAGGATTTCGCCAGTGCCATAATACCAAACATTGGTTTTGCCCAGTCGTGTATCCTGGCTTATACAAGTTGCACTTTGCTCACCAATTGCAGGAGTAACTTTTTCCCAACTATCTCCCTGATTCTGTGATTGCCACATACCTCCCGAGGCACTCCCCGCAAGCATATGGTTTTCATCTTCCACATCAAATGCCAGACAAAGCATCCTTCCGCCCATGTTTACAGGACCACGATGAATCCAATTTTGGTTTCTCCCTGATTGTTCATTTGCAGGTAATGTTAATGCAAATGCTAGTTCGTGTGCTCTGATATTTGCAGGCACTTGATTGGTTTCCGGATTTCGGGTTTTCATAAACTCAATTTCTGCATTGTAAAGCGCTTTTTGGGCATGTTTGAACTGCTTTTTAGCAATAGGTTTTTCTTTAATTGTTTTGAAATCCCCGACAGGGACTTCTTGTCTTATTAAAAAAACAAGACTTAAGGTAAATGCAGCAACAACAACAATTGTTAAAAATCTTTTTAAGTGTTTCATAGTATTATGTTATAGTTTATTTTATAAATGACACCTTGCTCATCGTGGCATCTGTTCCCATACTCATCTCCCAAAGTTGTCCGCAATTGGAAGTTTTAATAATTATATAACAGTTTCATTTTTATAATTTTAAGTTAAGAATAGATTTTATATTCTCATTTTCAAGTATTTTATCTTTAGGGATTTTGTTTTTCTTTTCTGTAATATTTTTAGAAATTTTTTCAAGTGCTGCTTTTCTTTTTGCATTTAATTGCAATATGGCATTGAGCTCAGATTTGATGCTTTCCGGAGTTGATTTTTTGCTGCTCATTGGTAAATACGTATTACGTAAAAAAGTAAAATGTAAAGTTACGGCAGAGGATAGCGTATGTCAAGAAAAACACTACGACATTACTACGACAGGGTGGGGTAAGGGAAATGGGGGAATAAAGGGAAATATAGTGGAGGTTTTTATTCCGGTATTCCTAAATCTTCTATTGGGGTTTATGGTTGTTTTAAAGCTTCTGTAAAAACATACAAAGATTATCACCAACAGAAAGGTTGAGTTTTTTACGTAATCTTAATCTGGCGGCTTCAACAGCACGTACACTTTGAAATGTAATTGCACATATTTCTTTTGTGTTCATTCCAAGTTTTAAAAAGGCAGATAATTTTACTTCATTTTGACTTAAGTTGGGATATTGTTTCAGAAGGCTCAAATAAAAAACACTATGTATTTCTGAAAATCGTTTTTCAAATTCGTTCCAGCTACTATCTGTTTGCTGCTGTGTTAATTTTTTTACAATGTTATTTAACGATTGTAAACCGTCTTCATTAACATTATCTGTAAGTTCTTTTAACTCATTGATTAAACTATTAATGAACTCCAAATTTCGGGATACTGATAATGCACCCAATGTTAATTCGCGCTTTTGAGACTCCAGTTCAGCCTCCATCCTCGCTGTTTCTGCTTTGGTAAGTTTCCTTTTTGTTATGGTATTTTTTCTGATAAAGTAAAATAGTGTAATGCCGATAATTACAATTAAAATTAGCAGAATTGCAAGCAACATTAAATAAAATGATTTTCCTTTTTCAAACTTAATGTCCTTTTTTAGCAGACTGTTTTCCTTTTCTTTTTTTTCGGTTTCGTACTTAGTCTGAATCTCAGCAACTTTGCTCATTGTTTCGATACTTTTAACAGAATCCATTAGTATGGCATATTGCTCATAATAATGATATGCATTTTCATAATCACCTAATTCCTTATAAATCCTTGATAACAAGTTATAACTTGAATAAACTTCTTCTAAAGAGCCAATTGCTTTAGAATATTCAAGAGCTATATCAGCATTTTCAAAAGCATGTTTATAATTTCGCTGAATTAAATATATTTCTGAAATATTTCTATTTATGAGCGAAAGGCCATATTTATCATCAGTACTAATTGCTATATCAATGGACTTGTTATAATAAATAAGAGCGCTATCATTCAACCCTATTTTGGAATATAAGCTTGCAATATTGTTTAATGTGGCCAGTTCATAATTCCTATTTCCAATTTTTCTGGAAATTGTTAACGATTTTAAATAATTTTCTAGGGCTGGTTCATATTCTTCAGTTGCTTTGTACATCATTCCTAAATTGGAGTAGGAAGCTGAAATTCGGGTTAAATCGTTTATGTCCTCAGCATAACGTAATGCCATATTAAAGTAACTCAACGGTTTTTGTATGCTGTCAAGATTATGGTACAATAAGCCTAAGTTTGTATATAGTATTGCGTAAAGTCGCTTTACCGAAGTTTGTGTTGAATCATTATTAATGAGGGTGTCACAACTTTTTTCTGTCTCAATATAATAGCTTATTGCTTTAGAGTAATCGGATTTTTGGTAATAAGCCGAACCTATGAAATTATTGATGACGGCAGCATCAAGATAATCCTGCATTTCAACAAAAAGGTAAAGGGCCCTTTCAAAATAGATTAAGCTTCTATTGTAATCACTTGTTCGAAGTAATGCATACCCGATTCGTTTATTTGCAAGGGCCTCATTTTCTATGTCGTTAAGATTCTGAGCTAATGCAATGACTTCTGTACCGTATTTTATACAACTGTCGGTGGAACTAAAAATATACTCACGACAGAGTTTTTGCAAAAGTTGCATTTTATCATTTCCGATTGAATAGGCTAATTTCTGCTTGAGGCTATCGCTCTCTACAGTTGCAAATGAGGTATTTATAACCGCAATAAATAGAAATAATAATAATCTCGATTTATTTCTCAAGATATGGTTATTATAGAAGATGTTAGTTTTATTTGAAATGATTTTTATGTTCATTCATTATCAAAATATAGTTAGATAAGCTATTTGTAAAAATAATAATAAAATCTAATATGCAGTGATGAGGTTTCTATTTCTTAACTTTGCACACTTTTTAGTTATTTAAATGAGGATAATAATTTCGTTAGTAAAACAGTTTGTTTTTTGGATACTGATTTTTGTAGTAGCCAGAGCTGTATTTTTTGTGTACTATTCAGGTGTACTAAAAATCGAAAATATTGATGTAAGCGATGTATTTGCTTCATTTTGGCATGCAATACCTCTTGATATTGCAACCGCCAGTTATATAATTGTTATTCCTTTTCTCATTCTTTTAATACAATCTTTTTACAGTACCAAGTGGTTAAATTACTTGAATCTGGTTTACACAATAATTATTTTGTCAGTTTATTTACTCATTACAACATCCGAAATTGGCATATACAATGAGTGGAAAACAAAACTACAGTACAAAGCTCTGCTTTATTTTTCGAACCCTAATGAAATATACAAGTCATCAGAAACATCTGTATTTTTCATATTAATATTTATTTATTTGATACAATTTGGTATTGGATATTGGGTATACAAACGGTTCGTTTTTATAAAAATAGAGAAGTCAAATCGTAGCTTTGTATTTAGTGGGTTATTTTTATTTATTACTTCGGTTTTGATATTTTTGGGATTAAGAGGGGGTATTGGTGAAATTCCAATTACACAAAGTAGTTCATATTTTTCCAAACACAATTTTATCAATCTTGCTTCAATTAATTCGGGGTATAGTTTGATGATAAGCACTCTTGAAAACTATGAATTTAAAGATGCAAACCCATTTGAGTTTTATGATCCGCAAGAAGCGATTAAAAGGGTGAAGCAGTTACACAAAGTTGATAAGGATACCACAATATACATTCTTAATACAAATCGCCCGAATATTGTAATATTGCTACTGGAGAGCTGGTCTGCTGATTTAATTTATTCGCTTAGCGGAACTGAGGGTATAACCCCACAGTTTCATAAATTGGAAAGCGAGGGCATACTATTTACTGATTTTTATGCAAGTGGAAATAGATCTGAGCAGGCCATGTCGGCTATTTTTGGTGGTTTTCCTTCAACACCAATTACGGCAATAACTCATAATCTTGATAAAATCCTAAAACTACCAAGCCTTACTAAAACTCTGGAAAAAGAGGGTTATTCAACATCTTTTTATTTTGGAGGGCAGTTAATGTATGGGGGTATAAATTCATTTATCTCGGTTAACGGATTTGATGTTATAAAAGAGGAAAGTGATATTAATGATGAGTTACCAAGAGGTAAATTGGGAATACATGATGAATATATGTTAGATGAGCAGCTCAAGGATCTTAAAACAGAACAGCAACCATTCTTCTCGGTACTATTTACTGTTAGCACCCATTCTCCATACGATCAACCCATGGATGATATAATAAGTTGGGCAGAAGGAGATAGTCAAAATGATTTTCTAAACTCTGCTTATTATACTGATAGAAGTTTGGGTGAATATTTTGAAAAGGCCCGAAAACAATCATGGTACAGTAACACTCTTTTTATACTTGTTGCTGATCACAGTCATAATACATACAATAACTGGTCTGTCGATTCTAAAGAATACCGACGAATTCCATTACTACTTTATGGCGATGTAATAAAGGATGAATTCCAGGGTGTGAAGATTGATAAAATTGGATCACAAACCGATATTGGTGTTACACTACTTTCGCAACTTAAAATAGGTCATGAAGATTTTTTCTGGAGTCGAAATTTATTTAATCCCACAACTCCAGACTTTGCATATTACGAAGCTACAGATGGGGGCGGATGGGTAACACCAAATGGATATTTCGTATATAAAAAAGTAATTGAAGGTCATCCAATAATGCACATTGAACCTCAGCTAAAGGACTCAATAATAATGGATGGGCAATCATATTTGCAAGAAGTATTCAGACAGTTTATGTCATTTTAATCATAAATGTTACTACTATTCTAATTTATGGGGCTATTTAGTTTCCATACAAAATTAAAACTTCGGGGCTAGATTAATAACTAACTTTTCAATATTTTTAAATAATGGACTTTTACTCGCAAATCTCGAAATATTATAATGATATTTTTCCTTTAAATAAGGCTCAAATATCCTTTGTAACAAGTTATTTAAATCAAAGAGGTTCGATTGGCAGCATGCTCGATATTGGATGTGGAACAGGCGGATTGTCCATTGGATTACATAATTATTTTGATGTAATATCTGCAATTGATACAAATGAAGAAATGCTTAAAATAGCAAGAGCAAAAGCTAGTGGCAAGAATATTGATTTTACAAACATGAGCATGATGGAAATCGACAAAATATTTCCGTACAATGCTTTTAATATTGTCCTCTGTTTTGGTAATACAGTAGTGCACTTGCAAAGTATCGAAGAGATTGAATTATTTTTTAATAACGTCGCAACTATCTTAGTAGAAGGGGGTAAATTTTTGTTCCAAATAATTAATTATGATAATGTATTGGATAATAAACTATCAGGATTACCTACAATTGAAAATGACAGAATTAAATTTGAACGAAAATATCTACTTAATGAGAATAACATGATAGATTTTAGTACTATTCTTACCATTAAAGATACTGGAGAAGAAATAGTTAGTAGTGTAGTACTTTTTCCTATTCGAAAAATTGAGGTAGAGCAAACCCTCAAAAATGCAGGATTCAAAAATATAAAATCCTATAGCTCTTTTACTAAAAAGGAATATAGTAGAGACAGCTTACCATTAATTTTCGAGTGTTATTAGAAATCTAATTTAATGTAAATTGCACCAAAATTATTAGATCATGGCATTAACAAATAACGACATATTAAAAAAGTTAAGAGTAGCACTTAAATTTCGGGATGATGATATTATTGAAGTACTAAAACTTGTGGATTACAATATATCAAAAAGTGAGTTAGGAGCCTTCTTCCGTAAGCCTGAGCATCCAAAATTTATGATACTTCAAGATCAAATTTTGCGTAACTTTTTAAATGGTTTAATAATTTACAAAAGAGGAGTAAGGGATAAAAAGCCAAATGTTAAACAATCCTAAGATATACAGTATTAAAGCAAATTGATTGTACCTTTGCAAACCAAAAATGTATACAAATGATTAAACCTATTTTTAAGTTATCCGGATTGTTATTAGCCTTGGTAATTGTTATGAGTTCATGTGGCGGCACTCCTGAAAGTAAGCTAATTGGCACATGGAAGGCACAAAAAGTTGAAACAGACTTTGATGAGCAATTTACTACACCCGAAATGTTAAGACAAGTTGTAGAAATGCAAAAGGAAACATTTTTCAAAATTATTGATGATTCTACTCTAATAATTATTTCACCTGGTAATACACACGAAACCAGTTGGGAACTTAATCCTAGCGACCAAGCAATATCATACTTTTTTGAGGGAGACCCAAAATATCTCAATAAACTTGGAGTATTTTCAGAAGGCAAAATTATATCTGAATCAAAAACACCATTGGGTATAATTACCATTTATTATGAAAAAGAGTAATTGCAACATTAATTGATTTGTTGAATCCTTAAAGTTTCTTTTTTTAGTTCTTTCTCTTTTCTTTCTTACGCAAAAACCCTTGTGTAAATGCTATTATGATCAACAGAGCACTCACAAAAGCAGAAACCCGAGCAATATAATCTCCGTATTCGGTATAATATGTCTGCTCATAGTTGGCGTTTAATGTTTGTTTGATTACGGCAGTTTCCCAATAAGGAGTTTTCTCAAGTACATCACCACGCTGATTAATAAATGCTGATATACCAGTATTTGCAGATCGTGCAACACTGCGTCGAGTTTCAATGGCACGAAGTACTGAGAACAAAAAATGCTGTTTATATCCGGGCGTATTTCCCCACCATCCATCATTGGTAATTACAAATATTAAACCGGCACCTAGTTTTACCGAATTTGCAACAAACTCACCATATACCGATTCGTAACAAATTATTGGTGAAACCCCTATGCTATCTTTTGTTTTAATAAAGGAAACAGGATGGTCTTCTCTACCAAGGGTCCCGGTAGTACCGCCAAGATCGATGGCAAATTTTTCGATGGGTTTTAGAATGCCCCACGACGGCATTATCTCGGCACCTGGGGTTAGTTTTGATTTATGATGAAGCTGGTACTCCTGTTTATCCTCAATTAAAATTGCAGTGTTGTATGCATAATAATAATCCAAACTCACTTTAAATCTTCGGGCTGCATTTGTTTTTTCCTCACCAAGTAATACTAGTTTATATGTTGTGGCACCCACTACAAAAGCTGTGTTTGGATATTTTGTGATTACCTTTTTTATGAGCCGTAGACTTATTGATCGGTCAATATATTTTTCCCAAATATCTTCCTGTAAAGCAGATTCTGGAAATACAACAAAATCAACACTATCATTCATTAACTTAAAAGTAAGTTCAAAATTTCTATTCATTATTTCATTATAAGATAATGAATATTGCTCATTATATGGGTCAATATTTGGCTGAACAATAATAATATCAACCGGATTTTTTTCTTCAGTATAATTATAATAAATACTTAATGAAAATATTATAGGAAGTGCAATCACAATTGCTAATTGAGCCCCTTTAATAATTACTTTATTCGATTTAGCTTTACTTATAAGACCAGAAATAATACTGTAAGCTAATATATTTGCCAGTAATACCCACACAGTTCCACCTAGGCTTCCTGTAAATTCGTACCATTGAATCCATGTGTGTTTTGATGCAAAAACATTTCCAAGGTTTAGCCACGACCAAGTTAAATCCCAGTTCATGTGAAAGTATTCCCATGTTACCCAATAAAACAACAAAATAAACATACCACGTTTATTGTCAAACAACTTTTTTTTGGATAAATGATAAAGTTGAAAAACTACTGCTGTGAATAATGAATTCAAAATAAAGGCTGTTAGTGCTCCTCCAGGTGTCGAATTCCATATCCACCAAGTTGTTAGCACATTCCAAATTAGGAAGGTAAGCCAAGAGTACCAAAACATTCCTTTTTTACCACTATCACCTAGATATTGCTGAATAAATAGCAAAGGAACTAAAGAAATAAAAATAAGAGGTGTCAAGCCATTTGCAGGCCATGAAGCAGATAAAAGAACCCCGCTTAATATGGATAACAGTAATAAATATTTCGTTTTCATTGGAAGCTTTTTTTCAGACTGTAAAAATAACTATTAATTCACAAGCAGATAATATCTGGTTTTTAATAGTTCGAAATAAAAATTGGAATTACAGCTTAATGGTTTTCCGTTTCTCGTTGTAATGCTTAATACCTTTATCAGTAGCAATGCTTTGCACAAAGCTGTCGAACATTTGCATAAATAAGGTTGTAAACGAAAATTCTTCTGGAGGAAAATTAGTAGGATCATGAAGATCGAGTAACCTGCTTATGTACCTACGTGCTACAAGTTCAATACTAACATCATCACGATATAAACCCTCTTGTATTCCTTTTTGAAGATTAACCTGAATCTTCATAAAAATAAAGTCAATCCTTTTTTTCAGATGTTCCTCATATACTTTTGGGTAAATATTAAGGTAATCATAGGTAATTGAAGGGCTCAGATTATAAAATTTACCGGCCATTTCTTTACTAACTGTAAATAGGATATCAATTGCATCAAAGTACCCGTCGAAATCATGATCAACAAAAATAACTTCAAATTTGTTTCTTTCATTTTCAAGAACATACTCAGCCAATGCTTCGTTATTTTTAAAATATTCTGACAATATTTCATTTGAAAAATCTGGGTTTTCCCCAAGTTTTTCTAAGGTAATTGCATCAATGCCCTTTTCATTGGCAAGGGCTCTTATTCTATCTACTAGTAAGCTAAGTTTTTCTGTCATATAAGAAAACAAATCGGAGAATATTCCACAAAAATAGAAAAATACAGTTACAATGTTAATTTTAGAAAAAAAATGATTCGTGGTAAAACCTAAAAAGAGCTTAAAGCCGATGATTTATTGGCAACTATTATACAGATTATTCTTAGGTGGATTTCTAATCAACAAGAATCATCTTTTGTTTTTCAACCACATTACCTATCTGTAAAGTAAAGTAGTAAACCCCTGATTGGATATTAAAATCAGCAGCGTTAAACTGTTGGATATATTTGCCTGCTTCAGTATCTTTATTATTAACTAATACGGCAACCTGTCTGCCAAATAGATCAGATACCGCCAGTGTAACTGTGGCTGATTTACGTATTTTGTATGATATATAAGTTGACTCGCGAAAGGGGTTTGGGTAATTTTGTTCCAAACTAAATGGCATTTGCTCCAAGGGTTCAACAACATCTGTTGTTACATCGATTATTGCAGTCCAAATTGACATTGATACACCATCGGCACGAGCCCATATTGGTCGTATTTTTCCATCATGCGCGGTTATGTTTGTATAATCGCCAAAAAATACGCTACTACTGGGCATAAATGGTGATTCGCTTATTTTTATATTTTCAAAAGTTTCGCCACCATCACTTGATCTTGCAATAAAAACATCAGTATTAGTATTATCATAATCGCGCCTATCGTAAAACACAATAATAATTTCACCTGTTGTTTGGTCGATTGTCATCCAACTAAAAAATTGCTGTTTACCCGGTGGGTCATCGTTTACTCGAAGCGCTTCTGTCCATGTATTACCACCATCAGTTGATTTTGATAGCCAAATATCTGTATCATCTTCTCCATTTCGCTGATCACTCCAGTTAACATAAATTGTTCCGTTGTATTCAGAGTTGCTAATGTCGCAACATGTAATTGGTAATCCATTTGCTCGATATATTCCGGGGATACCATAATCCCATCCTGTTGGCTGAGCATTAATAAAAATGTCATTATCTAACCACGTTTCGCCACCATCAAACGATCTGTCGAAAACTATACCTGCTGGCCCTGCCCAGGCAACATAAATTTCACCATTTGGTCCAACTGCAGGTACAGCACCTTCGGTTGTTTCATCACTATCAACACAATTACCTGAAATTTCATTTATTTGCAAAGCTTCTGACCATGTAAGTCCTGCGTCAATTGATTTACTAAAATGAATATTACTATACATATCTGGGTTTGCAGTTCCATAATCGTCAAATTGTGTCCAGGTTACATAAAT